>NZ_ABZS01000106.1 GCF_000173615.1 Sulfurihydrogenibium yellowstonense SS-5
GATGGGGTGTCAGGTTTGTGTTTTCATAAACATTAGAAATTAAATTATTGACTAACTTACAATCATTACATACTCCACAGCCAAAACCTTCCTTCTTTTCACATAAAAAACCACGTGCAGTATATAAAGCCAATAACTTTTTACCGATACAATCTTTACCTTCATACAGTAAAGATAAAGAGTCGTAATTTTTATGTAAATATTTCTTAATCAGTGTCTTTTCTTTCTCGTGCCCGATAACCTTCATATTATCTTTCTCTGTTTTAACGTGTCAACAATAATTTTGTGTATTTCCATAATATCCATCGTTCCATCAATGACAACAAATCTATCTTTTTCATTCTCAGCAATCTTTAAAAATCCTTCTCTTAACTTTTTATGAAATTCTATATCTTCGCTCTCTATCCTGTCTTTAGTTTTGCTTAATCTTTTAAGACTAATTTGGGCAGGAATATCTATCAAAAATGTTAAGTTAGGCTTCAGTCTATCTGTTGCAAGAGTGTTTAGATAGCTTACAATCTCATAATCAATCCCTCTTGCATAGTGCTGATATGCAGTTGTAGAGTCAATGTATCTATCTGATAATACTATATAATCAGCTTCTAAGCTTGGTTTGATTATATTGTGAATATGTATATTTCTGTCTGCTTCATAAAGTAAAAGTTCAGCTATGTATGGAAATTTTTCATCCCATTTTGAAAGTAATATTTCTCTAATTTTTTGACCTATTTTAGTCCCGCCGGGCTCTCTTGTCTTTATAACATTCTTGCCTATACTTTTTAAGTAATCATAAAGAAGATTTATCTGTGTAGTTTTGCCCGATGCTTCTATTCCTTCAAACGTAATAAAAAACCCCATTTATCCTCGCATAAATCATAAAAATTTTAACCGCTTGGTATATAATTTTAGCATAAACAAAGTAGGAGGTTTTTAAAATGGCAATAGATAGACAAAAGGTTGAAGAAGTTTTAGAGCAAGTTAGACCTTATTTAAGATTTGACGGTGGAGATGTTGAACTTGTTGATGTTGGTGAAGATGGTACTGTTTATGTTAGATTAATGGGTGCATGTTCAGGATGTCATATGTCTTTATGGACTTTAAAAGGTGGTGTAGAGGCAAGATTAAAGCAAGCTATCCCAGAAGTTAAAGAAGTCGTAGCTGTAAACTTATGATAATCACGTAAAAAGAAAACAGAAAATTCTTTATTGGCTTTAGAATAACAACATTTTTACCTTCGTCGCCATCCTGAGGACTTAAGTCCGAAGGATTTTCTCTTTTAATTTTTTGACTTGAAAAGAAAAACAGGAGATTGAATGACGGCTTTCATTTTCTGCTTGACATGTAGAAAATTTTTTTGTATATTATTGTTAGCTTTTTAATTTTTTAATTGTACCTTGGCAATTGAATAGGTTAACCCACACAAGCTTAATTTACGTGAAAGCGTGAGACGTGAGAAGTGAGACGTTAGAGATTGGTTTATCAATAATTTAGTGATTTTTAATTGACTGCTTGATGGTTTGGCGAGATGATTTATAAGTCAGTGAAGCTAAGGTATTGGTACTGTGATTTTATTTTTTGATGTTTGATTTAAGCTTGTGTAGTGATGGTTTGAAAGGGATTTTTTGAAAAGTGAATGTAAGTATTTGTTAAATAGGATTTTTTGATTTTGAATTTTTTAGCTTTTAAATTTTTGAAAATTTGCAATTTTTTATTTTAAAATTTTTTCAGATCGGGAAATTAAGGAGTGATATTTTCCGCCCCTTTCTGAGTTTAGGGTTTTCAGCAGTTGGCTTGTAGTGGGAAGCAAAAGGATAAAATATAATAATATATTTTCTGTATATCGAGGTTTGCGGAAAAAAAACTTCAACTTGCAGGTTTTTTAAAAGTTTGGTATAATGGTTATCAGAATATTGATAGAGTAAGCTATAAGCGATTTTATTTTTGAGTAAAAATTTAGCGGGTTACATCTGAACCGTGTGGGTTAGAAAGATAACTCTGCAAGCATCTTGTCATTCTTTGCTTTAAGTTACATCTGAACCGTGTGGGTTAGAAAGAAGTCTGCTTGCTCCATTGGTAATACTTGCTCTGGCAGTTACATCTGAACCGTGTGGGTTAGAAAGGTTGATAAAGCATCAGAAGTTCCGCCTGCGTTATTGGTTACATCTGAACCGTGTGGGTTAGAAAGTTACAACTTTTTAAACCACTATTAACAAGGTTCGAAAAGTTACATCTGAACCGTGTGGGTTAGAAAGGAAAACTCTTTCTTAATCACAGGTAAGCTGGTGCATCGTTACATCTGAACCGTGTGGGTTAGAAAGGATTTTTCAAAGGATTTTTAAATGTAATTGTTAAGAGTTACATCTGAACCGTGTGGGTTAGAAAGTTACTTGGATCCTCTTCACCTAATTCCAATATTCCTGTTACATCTGAACCGTGTGGGTTAGAAAGCAGTCAAGCTCTGGGTATATTTTAGTAAGGAGGTTAGCGTTACATCTGAACCGTGTGGGTTAGAAAGTTTTACCTACGATAGTATTACCGTGTATAATAAAAGGTTACATCTGAACCGTGTGGGTTAGAAAGATATGTATGTAATACCTGCATTCATGGACGAAGTGGGTTACATCTGAACCGTGTGGGTTAGAAAGTATTAATTTTCTGGCAAAATATCATCTTGCTACTAAAGTTACATCTGAACCGTGTGGGTTAGAAAGGCGTTCTTCATATTCATTGTTTAATTAAATTCCCTAGTTACATCTGAACCGTGTGGGTTAGAAAGGATTTATCTATAGAAGAAATTACTAAACTTATTTCAGTTACATCTGAACCGTATGGGTTATGTAAGAGGTGAAACGTGAGACGTGAGATGTAAGACGGTTTTAAATTCTTTTTACGTTTCACGTTTCACGCTTCACTTCTCACGTTTGAGTTCCATCTGAACCTTGTTGGTTATAGAGCTCAAGTACTTATTTTCACATCTTTTATTACTTTTTTATCTCACATCCAAAAAATCCCCATCAACTTACAAAAATTGAAAATTCTCGTATAAAGCATTTATTGTATAATAAAGATGCAGGATTTCTTAATACTCAGAAAGGAGCTATTTCTTGTTTAACTTTGATAAAGCTTATTTTGAAAAAGTAATGTATCAACATTTAGATAGTAATGTTAATTTCATACTTCAAGTAGGTAAATACATTATAGACAGCGGTGGCAAGAGAGTTAGACCCTATCTTGTTTTGAAATTTTCTAAAATAATGAAAAATAAAAATGAAGAAAAAGACTATATCTTGGCAGCTGCTTTAGAATATCTTCATACAGCATCTCTTCTTCATGACGATGTTGTAGATGGCTCACAACTAAGACGTGGAAAGCCTACAGCTAATAGAATTTTTGGAAATGATACAACCGTTTTAACCGGTGATTATATGTATGCCAACGCACTTTATCTCTTTTCTACCCATGGCGATATAGATATGATTAAAAACGTAAGCCAAACAGTCAAAAAAATGGCTGAAGGGCAGCTTTTAGAACTAAAAAAAATTGCTGACTTTGACATAACATTACAAGAGTATTACTCAATCTTAGAAGGAAAAACTGCAGCACTATTTGGAAGTTGCTGTTATGTTGGCACAGCACTTGGAACAGATAACGAGACTTTAAAACAAAAAGCCTTTGAGTATGGTTTAAACATCGGTATGGCATTTCAAATTGTAGATGATTTATTAGATTACACGGGAAAAGAGGAAAAAACCGGAAAGTCTATAATGAATGATTTAAGAGAAGGAAAAATAACATACCCTTTAATTGCTGTAAGAGAAAAACTATCTGCAAAAGAGAAAGAATTTATAAAATCAGTTTTATTAAACAAAAATCCGGATACTGAAGATTTAATAAAAGTCAAAAATATTGTAGAAAGCTACGGTGGAATAGAAGAGACTAAACAAAAGGCAAAAGACTTTGTAGATAAAGCGATAGAAAATTTAAGAGTTTTTGGAAACAGTGAAGATGTTGAGGAATTGGAAAGTTTAGCTAAATTTATAATTGAAAGAGAAGTATGATATAAGTGAGGAATAGAATAGGTGGGTTGGATTAAGAATGAGTCTGTTCCAAAAATCCACACTGTTATTCTGAGCGAAGCGAAGAATCTCCTGCTTTCTTTTCAAGTCAAAAAAATCAAAAAGGAGATCCTTCGGACTTACGTCCTCAGGATGACAGCGAAAGTTAAGTTTACAAAAATTTTTACAACTCTCTTATAAATATATGACATTAAATCTTGCATGATTTAAAAAATTTTGCTAACTTCTTCTGTCAAAAAGTAAAGATAGGAGGCATTAATGTATAGAACATTACTAAAATCTAAGGTTCATAGAATAAAAATAACCGGTGCAGACCTGCATTATGAAGGAAGTCTCACATTAGATGAAGAAATAATGGAGGCTGCAAATTTAGTTCCATTTGAAAAGATAGAAGTTTATAATGTAAACAACGGTCAAAGATTTTCAACCTATGTAATCCCTGGAGTTAGATACTCAGGAGAATGTATCCTAAACGGAGCAGCGGCAAGATTAGGTCATTATGGAGATATTATAATAATTGCATCGTATGCAGCAGTAAACGAGAAAGATTTAGAAAGCTTTAAAGTGAATCTTGTTTACATAGATGAAAACACAAACACAATCAAAGAAAAGAAAGAAGTATTGGCGTTAAACTCTAAAGTTTTAGCTAAAACTAACGAATAGTAAGATTAAGAGTTATTATAGACTCTTAATTACAATAAGGTGATCAACAATGAGATATAAATTTATATTACTATTCGTTTTGATAGGGTTTTTAATACAATCTTGTTCCGTTCAAGTTAAAGAGAAGAAAAGTTCTACTTTCAAAGATACATATAAACCAAAGACTGTTGTAAAAAACGAAAATAAAGAAAAAATTGAGTCAAAAACATTAGAGAGTAATAACACAAAAGAGAATAATAACATAAAAAATGAAGTCTTAATAGCCATTACAGAAGAAGATAGAAATTTTATTAAAAAAGAAGCATCTATATTGAACATAAAAGTCCCGGATGATAATGATATAGATTATTTTATAGATTACTTTACAACGACAAAAAAATACTTTACAGAGAATGCTCTCAAAAGAGCAAACTACTTTATGCCAATGGTAAGAAAAATTTTTAGACAGGAGGGACTGCCGGAAGAATTGGCATATCTTGCGGTTGTTGAAAGTGGATTTAATCCTTTTGCTACATCTTCTGCGAATGCAGCCGGAATTTGGCAGTTTATTCCATCTACCGGTAGAAGGTTTGGATTAAGAATAGATGATTACATCGATGAAAGAAGAGACCCATACAAATCTACAATAGCAGCTGCAAAATATTTAAAAACTTTATACAACATGTTTGGTAGTTGGGAGCTTGCGATTGCAGCATACAACTGCGGAGAAAAATGTGTTGCAAAAAGATTAGAATACTCGTCAGCCACGTCTTTCTCCGAAATAAAAGACATCCTACCATCACAAACAAAAGAGTATGTTCCAAGATTTTTTGCCATTCTTTTTATTGCCAACAATCCTGAAAAATATGGATTGGATGTTAAAACAAATGTTTATGATGTTATTA
>NZ_ABZS01000105.1 GCF_000173615.1 Sulfurihydrogenibium yellowstonense SS-5
TAACGGTGTTTCTAATGTTTATATAGCCTTCTACTCTCAAAAGTTTAAAGAATCTTTTGAAGCTAAGTTGAAAGAAGAGGTAGAGAAGTTAAAAATTAATTCTTGAAAAGTAGTTTAATATTAGGAAAGAGGTCAGTATATTGCGAGCGTGCTGTAAAAATTTTTGTAAGTTTACCTTTTCTTGCTATTCTGAGGACTTTAGTCCGAAGGATCTTCTGTTTTTAAAAAGAGGAGATTCTTCGCCGGCTGCAGAATGACAATGTGGATTTTTGAAAAAGTCTCAAATTAGTTCTTGACTTACCATGCCTTCAATATCTGTTTAAGTTCTTCTAATTTTTCTCTATCTTCAGCATTTTCTATTTTCTCTAAAAGAAAATTTATAAATCTCAATACTTCATCTTTAGAGGAGCAAGTACTGTAAAACTTAGTTCTAGTATTAAAAAACATATGTATTGTTTTAGGATAAAAGAAATCTAAAGAAAATAAACTAAGGAGGTTTCTAACTAATGAAAGGTTATCTGTAAATACAATATGATAGACATACACAGGAGCAATATAGATTTTTATCTTTAAATCTTTTTGGTCTAAATTTATGCTTCTATTAAAAGGAGGTAGCCACTTGATAAAAGCATTTTGGATAATTTTGTTTTTGTAAACCTTGATATATTTTAAATTAAAGAGAGTTAATGAAAGATTTAAAAAACCTATGATTAATATACTTACTATTATACTAAAAACTAACTCAATGTAATTAACATAATAGGTTGGCTCTTCTCTAATTTTATATATAAGAAGAATTGTAGTACCTGTCATTAAAATAGCTAAAAATAACATAAACACAAATAACAATAATTTTGCAAAAATTGATATTAGGCTAAAATTATTTTTTAGCACTGTAATTGGTTCATCATCTCTTAGTTCAGCAAAATTTATTTTTTCTAAATATAAATCTTCTGAGAATGAATTTATTTTTTTATTATTTTGCATTTTTGCTGATTTTAATTCTCTTGTAAGAGAGAATGTAGCAAATGTAGCAAGTCCAATAGTAAGTAAGAAATACCCAGCAACCATACCAAGAATGATATAACCAGAAGTAGAATCTTTGTACAATTCATAGAGTGCAGAGTTTCTATCTCTAACATAAACCTTGGATGTCTTATCTAAACTTCTACCTATACCACCTCTACCACCTTTTGCAAAAGATGGAAATGAAAAAATTAGAATAAAACTTATCACAAATACTAAAAGTTTTCTTAATAAGTTTTTCATATTGTTTAGCTAAATAATTTTGATGATTTAACTAATCAAATCTTGAAGATAGTCTATATCAAAAATCTCTATTTTGCCTCTTTCTGTGTCTAATATTCCTTCTTTTTTCCATCTGCTTATTACTCTAATTGCTGTTTCTACCGTTGTTCCTGCCATTTCTGCTATATCTTGTCTTGTTATTGGGGCATTTATTACTACGTGGTCGCCTTCTTTCTTTCCAATCTTATCAACAAGTTCGAGAATAAGCGTTGCTATTCTTCCTTCTACCTTTTCAACAGCTAAGCTTTTAAGTCTGTCATATGCTTCAAGAATATTTTTAGTAAGCTCGCACGTTATTTTTACTGCTAAAGCAGGATACATTAAAAGCAGTTTTAAGAAATCCTGATTTGATATATATAAAACAGTTGTATCAATTAAAGCTTGAGCTGTATAAGTATTAACAGGTGGTCTGTTATCTTTCATAACAAGCCATCCAAAGCTTTCGCCTTTTGTTGCAAGTCTTAGTATTACAGTTTTGCCTTCGTTCGTTTCTTTGATTAGCTTTACTATTCCATCTATTACAAAATAAATACCCGGCTCTTTATCTCCTTCATAGAATATGTATTCACCTTTCTTAAATTTCTTTACAACAAAGAACTTTTCTATATTTTTTAACTCTTCTTCTTTAAGCTCTTTAAATAGTTCTAACTCTTTTAAAGCCTCTATTTTATCTATATTTATCCTTTCTCTTTCTCTCTTCATTATTTACCCCCAAATTTTATCTAACTTTTGGCAAACTGCCGAGAAGATATTTTAAATAATTGTCTGTAAATACAAATCCACCACCTACATAAAAGCCTCTAACGGAACTGTTTATTAAATCAGAGCCACCAAATTTTACAAATATTGGATAACCACTAAATCTGTACTCAAATCCAATATCGAACTCAGGATTGTTTGGCTGATTTATCAAATCTTTTCTATTAAATTTATAAAGGTCTGATACTAATTTCAAATTATCGTTTAATACTATATCTGCACCAAGGCCTGCTGAAGAATCTTTAATACCAAAACGAGCCCAAAGCTGTGTAGAGCCAAGTGTTAATATTTTTCTTGCATATTGAAGGTCAAAAAGTATTCCATATTTTTTTGTTACGTATGTTGTAGTTGTTCCGTTTGAAGTAATCTCTTCTTTTTTATCTACATAACCTTGGGAGTTAGAAAGTATTCCAACATAGTAGTACCTGTCATCTGTTGGTATAAATCTAAATGCTGCACCAGCTTTTGAATCATCGTTTCCTGTATGTTTCTCGCCTTGCATGATAACTTCAAGATTAGACTCTTTTACAACTTTAAACGGTTCTGCGAAAGATTTTACACCCTCATTTACGTTATTGTATAAATCATCTTGATTTACTAATTTTCCAAGAGTTCCTTTTCCTTCGTTAACTTTTGCCAAAAGTTCGTTTAAGTTTTGGGATGCTTTTTTGATATTTTCAATTGAGAGTTTTAAATCTTGTCTATTTTCACTAACGGCTTGTTCTATTTGTGTAGCTGCTTTATCTACAGAATCAAGAGTCTTAGGAGCTTTTTCTTTCAATGCAATAGATAGGTCTTTTAAGTTAGCAATCAACTTTCTTATATCTTCTCTGTTTTCTGCTGTTATATTTTTAGTGTTTTCAAGAGTTTTGTCTAAGTTTTGAATAATGCTTGGAAGCTGTTGCCTAATATCTGCTGTAATCTGTCTGATATTGGCTATAGACTGTCTTATATCTTCTTTGTTTTCTACTACAACATCATTTGTGTTTGAAGCAAATTTATCAAAATCTTCTATGAGTTTCTTTAATCTATCGTCACCGGTGGCTTTGTTTAAGTTATCCATTAGCTGAGCGAATTTTTGCGCTGCAACGTTGATTTGATTTATCATCTCTTCCGTTGAAGCAATTTTTGCTTGATTTTGAATAACCTGATTTTCTGCTAAATTACCGGTGTTAGGGCTGCCTGGGTTTATATAGATATACTTATCCCCCATTAAACCATAAGTTCTAATTGAAACAGTTGCATTTTTGTATAAAGGTATTTCTTTTTTTATTTTTAAAATAGCTTTAACTTTTCCATTTTCAAAGCTTATATCTTCAACTCTACCTGCTTTTACACCTAAAACCTGAACATCTGCACCCTTAGATAAACCCTGAGCATCGTCAAAGTAAACATAGTAGGTCTTAAAAGATTGACCTAACTCTTTGCCGCTAAATTTTATAATCAAATATCCTGTTAAAATTGATACCAATAAAACAAATATTCCTACTTTTTGTGAAGTTTTCATCTTTACTTCTCCAAAATAGTTTCTTCCACTTTCATTCCAAAATGTCTTCCAGCCTCTTCTACGTAGCCGACAATTTCATCTCCGACTTTTAAATCTACCACAGATATTGGCGTTCCATCAGGTTTTACAACTCTTATTGTTTCTGCATTTTGTAGTACTGCTGATAGTTTTTTTCCTTCATATTCAGCTTCTATTAAAAGCATAGGTCTTCTTTCTACCTTAGCCCTTCCTACATAGACAACCCTTCCGTTTCCGTTAAAATCATAAATCATTACTTCTTTTCCTGCTGAAAGCTCGCTTAAGTAGGTAGTTTTTCCATTTGGCACTCTTGTATACATATGAACTGCACCGGCATTAACTCTAAACGGTCTTGAAGCTACGTATTCAGATTCTTCCGTTTCTCCATGAACTAAAATCATTCCGGCTGAAGAATTTCCGACAAGCATTCCTTCACCACGTTTTAAGAGAGAGGTTGTATCTACCGCAACCCTATCACCCATTCCAATAGGTTTTATTGCGGTCACTTTTGCTTTAATAAAGTTTAATTTTTCAGTATCTTCTTTAATAACCTTAGCTACTTTTTTTACTTCGTTCATGTCTGTTGTTCTTAAAACAATACCTTTAACTCCCTTTTCAAGAATGCCAGCAGAGGTCTTTGCTTCTTCTGAATTTTTAACAATTGAGTATATATTGGGAGATTGGGCAATTAAGTTTTCAAGTGGAATGATAGTCCAGTCTGTTGTTTCTACGATTACTTTTTTACCACTTTTTGCAAGATTTGCCGCCTTTTCTTCATCAGCTTTATTTTCTATTTTTACTATTACAAAATCGTCAGAAAGATTTCCTTCTTTGTCTTGGATTATCAATTTAACTCTTCCCAGCTTTTTTATATCATTTGCTTGTTCTTCTTTTATTAATATAAAATCAACTCCAGATTCTATTGCGGTTGTTATTACAGCTTTAGGAACATTTCTGGCATCAAGAATAAACTCTTTCATTCATACTCCTTAACTAAGTTTATGGTTTTCTTAATTTTATCATAAATTAATTGTGATTACCATTAAAATGGTATAATTTAAAAACTAATAAAGCATTGTTTGAGGTGGTTAAATGTTAGATATATATCTAAATCCAAAAAAATCTATGGAAAAATTAGAGATTAAAGGCTACTTTGAAATGTTTTTAAAATATATTCTTCCTTTCTCTTTCTTTCCAGTACTTGGATATCTAATTGGTTTTACAGTATTAAAGTCAAACTATGTTTCTTCTATAAACCAGTTTTTAGACATGCTTAAAAATGACCCAAAGGCTGACAAATCAACTATTGACTATATGAATTTGATTTTAAACATGCTTCAAAATAATGATTTTAATAAAATCTTAATTTTCTTATTGATTGTATGGATATTTGAAATTTTTAAACCTATATTTTTAACAGGTTTAACTTACTTTTTTGGCAAATCTTTTGGCGGCGAGGATAATCCAATAAAAGTATTTAACCTTGTAGCCTATGCTGTTATACCCGTTTATCTATCTGAAATTACGTATATGATAAATTCTTCACTAACTGCTATTGCATTGTTTTTAAGCAGCTTCTATATGTTTTACATTATTTTTATAGGAAGTGAAAAGATTCTAAAAGTGCCTTCAGAAAATTCTAAAAACTTTCAGTTTATAGTGGTACTTATTATCTTTTATGTAATATTAAGTGGAATTTTAGGAATGCTTCAAACTAAGCTTATCCAGATGCTAATTAGCTAATTTAATTTACAAGTTATGCCGGTTTGGAGAAAATTTAGATTTGTTTAGACATATAAAGTATGATCAAATTATGTATTTGATATACATCGGATGATAAATTAAGTAAAAGTATAAGATTGCCAGCTACGGAGTGACAGAAAAAATAATACCTTTATCAAAAACTTTTTTAGAAAACAGTCTCAGGCAAAATTTAGAAGAAAAATTTTAAAAATTAAATAGGAGGGAAAAACTTGAAAAAGGCTTTAACCATTCTCTTTTTACTTCTTAGTCTTTTAGCTTTCAAAAACATAGCTTACGCAGAAACACCAATTGATGCGTGCTTT
>NZ_ABZS01000104.1 GCF_000173615.1 Sulfurihydrogenibium yellowstonense SS-5
TTTTTCCGTAAGATGTTTGAAAAATTCTATATCCTTTATATTCTGCCGGCTCATTAACTTTTATAACTTTTTTCATAACGGGCTTTCCATCTTCTAAGATCTCTATTTCACTATTGTAGGATTTTACAGCCCCTGCAAACTCTTTACTATCATAAAAATCAAGCCAAAATTTATTTACTTTTATTTCAAACGGTAATTTATAAATTTCATCGCCGGGTTTTAAAGAACCTTCTCTATATTTTCTTATATAATCAGCCTTTTCTCCTTCCGGAATTTCTATCTGACCCCTAACACCAAAATATGAACCTAAGAAAGCACCTATAAGGAAAATAATGATACCTATGTGAGTAACAAGCATCGCGAGTCTTGAGACCTTGCCTTTTTCTGCAAAGAGATATACAGTATTCTCTTCTTTTATGACTTCAACCTTTCTAAAACCTAAGTTATGAATAAATGAAGCTATTTTTTGAAGAGTTTCATCGATTGATTCATTGAAAGAAAGCTTTATCGTAGAAGGCTTTTTTAAAACACCTTCCGGCATCTTCTTTTCTACTTTACCAAAGGCAGTTCTGTAGATTGATGGAAATCTTTCGATTGTGGCAAAGATTACAGCTATGGCTACCAAAACCATCAATAACTGATAATACCATGCGTGGAATACATTGTTTAGCCAAGTAATCCATATAATTTTTGCCGGAATTTCTCCATACTCTTTATAGTAAGTAATATAGGTTTCACCTTGTTTTATGTATGTTGACCCTAAAACAGACAAAATTGCTAAAAGAATTAAATAAATAATTCCAAGTTTTACATTTCCAAGAATTGATATGATTTTTTTAATCAATGTTTTCCTCCGGCTTTACGTCCATCATTTCTTTATACTTATCAACCACTGCTCTTCTGATTTGCTCTAATTGCTGATTTTCAAGAATTTCAACAACATCAACGAATTTATTGCCAGACCTTTTCTTTGGAAAGCTTAAAAAAAGTCCACCGTGCTTTGATTCTATCAGTTTTATATCTCTTATTAAGATCAAGTCATCTAAAACTACTTCTGCAACGGCTCTAACTCTTCCGCCTATTCTTCCGGTGTTAAAAGGAAATAGATTTACTTGAGTGACCTTCATGTTTATTACATAGATAGAATGTTATTTATATGATACTCTTCAAGGTTTGGAATTCTAACTTTATTAAAGCTGATTTCCAGTGGCTTTGTAAGAAGTTTACCATTTTCATAGGCAACCATAAAATTCTTCTCGCCTTGAACAAATTTTTCAACAGCAAAAACTCCAAACTTTGAAGCCATTACTCTATCGTATGCTGAAGGACTACCACCTCTTTGTATGTATCCAAGAACCTGATATCTAATTTCTCCAACATCTTTGTCTTTTAATCTTTCGTTTAGTAATTCAGAAAGCTCTTTTGCTGATGCAACACCTTCAGCAAGAACAATTATCGCAAAGCTTTTTCCCTTTTCTTTTGCTTTCAAGATCGTTTCTTCAATTACATGGAGTGGTAAAGGATATTCTGGTATTAATGTTAATTCTGCTCCTACAGCAACACCTACCTCTAACGCAATAAATCCGCTATCTCTTCCCATCACTTCTACAATAAAGATTCTTTCATGGGACATGGTTGTATCTTTTATTTTATCTATTGCTTCCATGGCATTATTTACAGCCGTATCAAACCCTATTGCATAATCTGTTCCATAAATATCGTTGTCAATAGTTTTTGGGATTCCTATGATGTTTAGCCCAAAATCTTTTTGCAATAAATAGGCACCTTGAAAGCTTCCATTACCACCAATCACAAACAATGCCTCTATATTATGTTTTTGTATATTCTCATAAGCTATTTTTCTAAAGTTAAAATCTTTAAATCTTGGCTCTCTTGCAGTTAAAAGAATAGTTCCACCTTTTTGTAAAATACCTGCAACAGATTTATAATCTAAGATTGTATAATCGTTTTCTATAAGACCTTTAAAGCCTCTTTTAAAAGCTACAACTTCAATATTATAGTAATTAGCAGTTCTGACAACTGCCCTAATGCATGCGTTAAGACCAGGGCAGTCTCCACCGCTTGTAAGTAATCCGATTTTTTTCATTATTTATTTAACATGTAGCAAAAATCAGAAGCTCGAGCCATCTCCGGGATAATATCGCCTGTTTGTTTGTTAACATAAACTTTTCTGACAGTTGATAAATTCTCATAACCTTTTAGATTTATTTCACCTATAAAATATTTATCATTTTCGCAAACATTGATTGTATAGTCTTTACCAAGTCCTACATAGTTTGCTATTTTTTTCTCAGCTTCTTGTTTCGTGATTGCAAATGATGCGCTTACAACAGATGTAATAGCTAATGCAAACAATACTTTTTTCATGATACAACCTCCAAAAAAATTTAGGATAATTTTATCACTTTTTGAGATTAATTTGTATATGTTTTATTGTTTTTGAGTAAGTGGTTATTAGACCCTTCGGATTTACGTCCTCAGTATGACACGGAAAGATAAACGAGGCTGTTCCAATAATCCACACAGTCATTCTAAGGACGAAGTCCGAAGGATCTCTTTTTTAAACTCTATTAAAACCACTAATTTCTCACTCAAGGTATATTTTATTCTATTTTAGAATATGGAAAATTACTTAAATTATGAGATTCTTCACAATAAGATTTTATGTCATTTACTTGTCCGGTTAATGCAGGAGAAACTACCTTAGCAAACTGTGATTGTGAAGAAAATTTCGAGAGCTTTAAATAATGTGCATAGAAGCTCTCGAAAGCTGTCTAAAATTGTTTGGTGAGTTTGTATTTGTTGTAGTTTATTTTGGTAGCCTATTGTTTAAAGATTTTATTAATTCTTCTTCTCGTTTAGTTAATTTAATATTTCTTAGTTTATATAGAAAATAAACATATTGCTGTTCTGTTAGAATTTTGTTTTCATCGATATTGTGTTGCAGTAAGATGTTTTTGGCAATATTGTTTATTGCTGTTATTTGAAAAGCCCACACATCATCCCAATAAAAAACTACAAAAAATGAGATATTGCTATTATTAGCAAGCGTTGATATTGCATCAATGCTTTTTTGATTTAGGTTTTTATTGAACCTGTATATCTTTTATAGTCAATTATCGCAACTAGTTTTCCTGTATTAAACTCAACCATTAAAAAATCAATATCTATGGCAGGACAATTAAATCCCCATGCTCTGTGTCTTTCACTTAACTTTTGATCTCTCCATTGGGTTCTTTCAGGTCTTGTTTTCGAGTAGTCGAAGCTCATTCTTAACTCTTTCCTCTGTCTTTTTTATGCAATTTTCGTCTACATCTATTCCTATAAAGCTACATCCTCTTTTTAGTGATACCACTGCTGTAGTTCCGCCGCCAACAAATGGATCAAGTATGGTTTGTCCAGGAAAAACAAATTTCTCAAAAATTATATCAAATCCTTCTTCAGATTGCCCCCATTTATGAAATCTTTTGTCATTGTTATTTGTTGATGTTTTAATAACATCTCCAAAAGAATCTCCTGAATATTTATCTTTTGCGAAGATTAAAACAGGCTTCCAGAAGGTATTACATTTAACCTTCCAGATGTAAGGACTTTGTCCCCCAGGAGTTAAATATGCAAGCGTCCAAATATACTTAAGGTGTTTGCTGAGTTTATTAATTACTTCTGGTAAATAGCTTTGTCCTACCATAACAATTAAAGCACCATGTGGCTTTAACACATAATCAGACAGCTCTGAAAGAACATCGTAAACCCACAAGAACTTTTTTGGATAGGGAGGGTCTGTGATTATCCAATCAACAGACTCGGGAGACAAGATATCTTTATAGTTTCTAATATCATTACAGTAAAGCTCTAAAGATGGAGGGTTTTTTGGCTTTTGAAGTTTTAGCCATTGTTTTAATATTTTCTGTTGTTGCTTTGTAAGATGTTTTTTTGCTAATATAAAAATCGTAATAGCTACCATCAAAGTTTGAAAGTTCCAAGCTAATAGTATCAAGAAAAGATAAAGAGGCTTTTTTGTTCGTCAATTTTATAACCTCTAATATTTATATTATTCACAGCTTGGACATATCTTTGCAAGCAATGGGTCAGTAGGACATGCATCCAGATTGCCGGCTTTAACCTTATCAACTACCTCATCACCATATTTTTCTCTTGCCATTCTTTCCAATTCTTCTAAATCTTTGTTAACTTGGTCTTTAGCTCTTGCAAGTCCAAAACCTCTTCTTTCTCCTCTCTTGTTTACGTTCATTGTGTATTTTTCACCTTTGATAGTTTTGTCTATAAAGCAGTAGTAAGTTGATTTAAGTCCTTTTTCCCAGGCATACATGTAGATGCTTTCCATGTCATCTCTTAAATCTTCTTCTATGTATAAGGATTTAGAAACAGCTTGGTCTATATACTGTTGGAATGCTGCTGCTATATCTATTTGTCTGTATGGGCTTACTTCATATGCTGTTTTGAATAGTCTTTTATCCACTACTCCTTCCAGCTCGTCTATATACTGAATACTTCCTTGATTTGCTTTTATTTTTTCAAGAATCTCTTCATTCCAGATACCTTTTTCTTCTAACATTTTCATAAGTGGCTTGTTTACTACGATAAATTTACCTGATAGTGTATCTCTTGAGAAGATATTAGAAAAGTAGTTGTCTATACTTGAAGAAGTTCCTGCTATGATTGAGATTGATGCTGTTGGTGCTATTGCAAGTAGGACTGCGTTTCTTCTTGGAGGATAGTCGTAATTACCTTCGTAGTAGTGTGGGAATGCTCCTCTTTCTTTTGCCAACTCTTCAGATTTTCTATACACTGTTTCTCTCATAAATTTGGCTATCTCTTTTGCAAGCTGCACAGCTTCATCGCTGTCGTATGGAATTCCAAGATAGATCAATGCTTCATGGAATCCCATCAATCCTATACCAATAGGTCTTAAGTCCATTGTGTTTCTTCTTGACTCTTCAGATGGATAAAAGTTTTTATCTAAAATGTTATCAAGTGCAACAACCATTGTTTCAAGCGTATCTTTTAGTTTATCCCAATCGATTACGTGAGACGTGAAACGTGAGACGTGAGACGTTGTTTCATTAGAATTTGACTCTTCACGTTCAACCTTCTTCAAATGTCTTTCTAAATTAACAGATGCAAGGGTGCAAACTGCTGTTGACTGAGGTGAGTTTGGTATTGATATTTCTGTGCATAGGTTAGACGAGTTAATTACACCGTATTTAGGGCATGGGTTATGTCTGTTATGTGCATCTTTGAATGTGAGCCATGGATGCCCGGTTTTTGCAAGTTTAAACAGATACTTTTTATAGAAATCTCTACTGTCTATCTTTTTCCAAAGCTGCAGCTCTCCTCTTTCTGCTTTTTCTATACATTCTTGGTATTTTTTAGCAAACTCTTCACCCCAAGCTGTTACTAACTGCCTACATTCTGCAGGGTCGAATAGATAGATAGGCTCTCCTTCTTTAATTCTTCTCATTATTTCATCCGGCATCCATAAAGCTGTGTTTAAAGAGGGTGTTCTAAAGTATGGGTTTCCTGTAGTTTCTCTTAAATCTAAAAATGCTTCTACGTCTAAATGCCAAGGCTGCAAGTACATAACTTGACTGCTTCTTCTTCTACCACCTTGCTGGATTGCGTTTACGATAGTGTCAAAGATTTTTATA
>NZ_ABZS01000103.1 GCF_000173615.1 Sulfurihydrogenibium yellowstonense SS-5
TTCCCATTGGAGTGAGTCTGTAAGGTATACGTGATTCATCTATCATTTTAATTATTCTGCTAACATAAGGACTTACACTTTCTCCTTTATCTGTTGGAAACATTGAAAACTCTACTAAAAACGACATGGCTTGCTCCTCCTAAGTTAAGATATTTTTATTATTATAACAATTTTTTAGATTAGATTGAGAAATGTATGTGTATTGCAAGCTTACTTTTGTTTGGTATCCCAAGGACTTACTGAAGGACTTCCTATTTAAGAAGTTGAGAAAGTGAGAGATTAAAAGGCAAAGACTATTCTCTTTGCACAAAATGACGATATTGATTTTGCAAGCATTCTCGTGATATACGAAAGAAAATTTCGATACCCAACGTTCGTGAAGAATTTTGTATAAAATACTGGGATTTATATAAGATGCTTAAAAACTCTAAGTTCAGATTTTAATGTATAGTAAAGTCAAACCAATTCTTGTTATCCTATTTTAACACCTTTAAAAATCCTGCCTTTAAAAATGGTAAAATAAATATATTAAATTATTTTTTCAGAGGTTTCGTGATGAAATTAAAAGCTTACAAAAAAGACTTGCAAGAAGCGTTTAAAAAAGTCATATCAGAAAAGAAAGCAGCACTTCCTATTTTGACAAATTTCTTATTAAAAGCTGAAGATGGAAAACTAACAGTTTACGGAACAGACTTAGAAGTGTATACTTCTTATACTATACCTGCAGATGTTGAAGAAGAAGGTTCTCTTTGTGTAAACTCAAAAAAGATATCGGATATATCAAAAGTTTTAGCACAAAATGAAGCCTTGCTTTATACAGATGGAGAAACTTTAAAAATCACATCAGGAAAAACAAAGTATAGCCTACCAACTTTTGAAGCCGATGATTTTCCATTGCCAGAAAGCTATCCATCTGATCTAGCGATATTAATAAGCGGTCAAGAACTTTTAAAAGGAATATCTAAAACGATTTATGCCGTTTCAAAGGATGAAAGTAGATTTGCTTTAAATGGTGTTTGTTTTTCATTTATTAAAGGAAAGCTTGATTTTGTAGCAACTGATGGTCATAGGCTTGCTTTATACTCTACTGAAATTACTGGAAAAGGACTTGAAGGTAAGTATATCGTTCCACAAAAAGCGTTAAATGAGATCAAAAAACTTGTAAGCGATGTTGAAGATGTAGAAGTAGCGGTTTCCGGAAGTAGTATATTCTTTAAAGGCTCAAATTATATTTTATCTGCAAGATTGCTTGAAGGTGTTTTCCCAAACTATACTCAAGTTATTCCAAATAGCTTTAACATTGAAATAGTCTTATCTAAATCGGAATTGATAGACTCTATAAAGAGAGTTATCATTGCAGAAGAGAATGATAACAAACCTATAAAGCTAAAATTATTTGATAACAAACTGATTATATCTACACCGCCAACAAGCGATGCATACGCAGAAGATGAGATAGAAGTAAATTATGATGGTGAAGAGTTTGAGATTGGCTTTAATGGAAAATATATTCTTGATGCTGTAGATGAGATAGAAGATAAAAACATAGTTGTTAAATTTATAAATAAAGATTCTCAAACTGTTATTATTCCGGAAAATCCAGAAGAAAGATATTTAGCAGTAGTAATGCCAATGACGATTTAACTTGGAGGTTATAAAGATTGGAAGAAAGAAAAGATAACATACAAAACAATACAGAATATTCAGCTGAAGCTATTCAGGCTGTAACTGGTCTTGACCACGTTAGAGCAAGACCTGCTATGTATATTGGAGATATTGGCGAGAGAGGTCTGCATCATTTAGCTTGGGAAATCGTAGATAACGCTGTTGACGAAGCAATGGCAGGCTATGCGAAAAATATAACTGTAATACTCCATCAAGATGGTTCTGTAACTGTTGAAGATGATGGTAGAGGTATTCCGGTAGATATTCATCCGGAGTTTAAAATTCCGGCTGTTGAAATGGTATTTACTATTCTTGGAGCAGGTGGTAAGTTTTCTAAAAAAGCGTATCAATACTCCGGTGGTCTTCATGGTGTTGGTGCGTCGGTAGTAAACGCTTTATCTAAATGGCTTGTTGTTGAAGTATACAGAAATGGAAAGATTTATAGACAAGAATATTCTTATGGAAAACCTGTTCATCCATTAAAAGAAGTTGGAACAACAACAAAAAGGGGAACAAAAGTAACATTTAAACCTGATGACAGTATTTTTGAGACAACAACCTTTAAATACGACACAATAGCAAAAAGAATTAGAGAATTAGCATTCTTAAATCCAGGAGTAAAATTTACAGTAATTGATGAAAGAAAGGATATAAAAGAAGAGTTTTACTATGAAAACGGTATTATAGACTTTGTAAGAGTTTTAAACCAAGCCAAAGATCCATTATTTCCGGATGTTATTTACATAAAAGGAGAAAAAGATGGAGTTTTAGTAGAGGTAGCATTTCAATACAACACAAGCTACAATGAAACCTTAGAAAGCTTTGTGAACAACATTAAAACAGTAGAAGGTGGTACTCATGTATCGGGCTTTAGAGCTGCACTGACAAAATCTATGAACAAAACCTTAGCCGGAATGAAACTTCCAAAAGAGTTAAAAAGCGGTGTAAGTGGAGATGATTTAAGGGAAGGTTTAACGGCTGTAATATCAGTAAAAGTTCCGGAGCCGCAGTTTGAAGGACAAACTAAAACAAAGCTTGGAAACCAGGATGTTAAAAGAATCGTTGAATCAGTGGTAGGTGATTATCTAATAGATTTCTTCGATAAAAATAAAGATATAGCCTTAAAAATAGCAGAAAAGGCTATTGAGGCAGCAATTGCGAGAGAGGCAGCAAGAAAAGCTAAGGAAATTTCAAGGAGAAAATCATTCTTAGAAGATAGCTCATTGCCGGGAAAGCTTGCTGACTGTTCTGAGGATAATCCGGAGATTTGTGAGCTTTTCATAGTAGAGGGAGAATCGGCTGGCGGTTCTGCAAAGCAAGGAAGAGACAGAAGAACTCAGGCAATCTTGCCACTCAAAGGTAAAATACTGAACGTAGAAAAAGCAAGGATAGATAAAATCTTATCAAACGAAGAAATAAGAGCAATCGTAAACGCAATAGGAACTGGAATAGGACTGCCGATTAAATCAGAGGATGAAGAGAATAAAACAGAAGAAGGATTTGATTTATCCAAGTTAAGATATCATAAAATAATCCTTATGGCGGATGCCGACGTTGATGGTTCTCATATTACAACTCTTTTACTTACGTTATTTTATAGATACTTCCCACAAATTATTGAAAACGGACATTTATATATAGCACAACCACCACTTTACAAACTCAAAAAAGGTAGGTCTGAAATATATGTTAAAGACGATGAAGAATTAGCTAAAATCGTTATTGAGTATGCATCTGACGAAGTTAGTATAGAAGGTAAAAATTTAAACAAGCTTGAAATAAAAGAGGTGGCAAAATTAAGCAGAGAATACAAAGATTTAAAACAAAGCATCTATAAAAGAAAAGATAAAAAAGTAATAGATGAGATATTGAAGCTTAGTTTAACAGAAGAAGATTTAAGGTCGGAAGAAAAGGTAAAAGAAATTGTAGAAAAACTTAAGGAAGTTCTAAAAGAATACGAAGTATATTATAAGTACGACCCGGAAGAGGCAGACTACGATATTTTTGTTGAAAGAAGAGAAAGATTTTCAAAAACTGTTAACAAAATAGATGTAGATTTTTTATCTTCTTATGCTTACGTAAGAGTTAAAGAAGTAGAAAGAATTTTATTAGAAAAGTTTGGCACGCTGCCGATTGTGGTTAACTATAAAGATAAATCAATAACGGTAGAAGATTTCGACAAACTGTATGATGTTATTTATGAAGCTGGCATGACTGGTTGCGAGATTCAAAGATACAAAGGATTAGGGGAAATGAACCCGGAGCAGCTTTGGGAAACAACCATGAACCCAAAAACAAGAAGATTATTACAAGTGAGCATAGAAGATGCGGCGTTAGCAGATGAAATATTCTCAATATTAATGGGCGAAAAGGTAGAACCAAGAAAAGAGTTTATCATGAAATATGCAAAAGAAGTTAGAAACTTAGATATCTAAGAGGTTATAGTTGAGACTAAAGTTTTTCATAGTCTTGTTGCTTGGGGTTTTCATTTTTGATAAAAGTCTTTCACAAGAGCCTAAATATTATGGCTGGGATTTTAAAGTAATAAAAATAAAAGACCATTACTATCTACTTAACCAAGAGGTTTTTAAGCTTAAAGAAAATGGAGAGTTTGGAGAAAATTATGTATACAAAGTAGAAGAGGACACTAATTTTGTTGATTTGGCTTATAAATTAAAAGTTAGCTATTATGAATTAAAAGAAGCTAATAAATCTGTAAATCCTTTCAAAGTTGAAAAAGGAACGGTAATCACGATTCCTTTAAAGAAAAAACTTCCGGAGAATTTTAACTATAATACCGTTTACGTATCTTTAAAAGATAAAAGGTTGTATTATCCAATAAAATTGGAAGACGGTGATTATGTTATAACCTTTCCTGTTGGTACAGGAGACGAAGAATATCCAACTCCAACCGGTGAGTTTACTATAACAGAGAAAAAAGTTAATCCTGACTGGATAGTTCCACCAAGTGCAAGGGCTAATAATCCAAAATTGCCGCCGGTTGTACCTTTTGGAAGTCCGGAAAATGGTCTTGGAACTAGAGCTTTAAGATTAAACAAAAGTTCCTACATGATTCATGGAACAAGTAAAAGAAGTGAAAAAGGTGTAGGCATGAAAATCTCTTACGGATGTGTCGTGCTGAGAAATGATGATATAGAAAGGTTGTATGATTTAGTAGATTTAAACACAAAGGTTGTGATATTTGAGTGAAAAGTTTATCTATAAAATATTATGCTTTGGATGATAAAGTAGAGATTTTTACAAATGAATAAGGAGATCCTTCGGCTTACAGCCTCAGGATGACGATCAAAGATTAGTTGATAAATTTCAGAAAAAGGAAAGCCTTTTTTGTCATTCTGCAGCCGGCGAAGAATCTCATAATTTTGTTTAATTTTTTGCCTGACGTGTAAAAATTTGTTTATAAAATTTTGTAAAATTTATAAAAGGAGTTGTAAATGAGAAAAAAAACTTTAATTTACGTGCTATTTTTAACTATTTTCATAAATGTAGGATTTGCCATGTCTGAAAAAAAACAAAACACAGATGTCAAACCTTCCAAAAATCAAAATGTTGAAGTAAAGGAAACAGTGAATATACCAGGATTGATATTTAAAACAGATAAACAGGTTTACTCAAAAGTAGAGCAAGTTTGTTTTACATTAGAAAATCAATCTCAAGCAGAGTATATACTTCCATCTTCAGCACCTTATGCAATTTTTAATAAAGAAAAGCCGGAAGTTGCTATTTACTCTCCTGTATCAGCCCAAGTTATAACACCTTTAAAACCAAAGGAAGTTAAAAAATGGTGCTGGGATCAAAAAGATATAGAAGGAAAAGAAGTTTCGTCGGGAGATTATTTTGTAAGATTAACAATTTTTGATAAATCAGGAAAAGTAAACTTTC
The DNA here is from genome assembly GCF_000173615.1 of Sulfurihydrogenibium yellowstonense SS-5. Lineage (GTDB taxonomy): Bacteria > Aquificota > Aquificia > Aquificales > Hydrogenothermaceae > Sulfurihydrogenibium > Sulfurihydrogenibium yellowstonense. The sequence continues at coordinate 5,569 of NZ_ABZS01000103.1, forward strand.
TAAAGGCAGAATTTACTATCAAGCTTAAATGAAATTTCTAAAAAACACTTTTATATTTTCTATAGCCACACTAATCAGTAGAGTCTTAGGATATTTAAGGGATGCGGTTGTAGCTTACTACTTGGAGCAAA
>NZ_ABZS01000102.1 GCF_000173615.1 Sulfurihydrogenibium yellowstonense SS-5
AAGTAAGGGGGCTGTTCTTAAATTTTTTAATGTCGTAGGGTGTACGTTTAGATATAATTTTACTTTTGGCTGTCATCCTAAGGACGTAAGTCTGAAAGATCTCTTATTTTGATGTTTTTTAATATGGAAGAAGACAAAAAGGCGGAGATTCTTCGCTGACGCTCAGAATGACAGCATTTGGAAGTTCTTTGTCATCCTGAGGACTTTAGTCCGAAGGATCTCCTCTTTTGATTTTTTTGAAAGGAAAAACAGGAGGTTCTTCGCGTGGCTATAGAATGACACTGTAGAGGGATAAAGGAGGAGATTCTTCGCTGACGCTCAGAATGACAGCATTAGGCGGTTTTGTCATCCTAAAGAAAATCAGGAGATTCTTCGCCGACTGCAGAATGGCGATGCGGATTTTTGGAAACTCTCATCACTTATTTAACTTTTAACTCCTCTTCAAGCGGTGATGGTTTGTGTAGATAAAATCCTTGCAAATATACTCTATCGTAAGGCATTTTAGTTTCTTCAGAGATTTCTTTTATTTTGTTTATGATTTCTTCATTATCTACAAATTCATAGACTAAATCCAGTTCAGTTGCTTTTGCGAATTGAGATATAGTCGTTGCTATATTTTCATAAAGCTTTGATTCTATCAATCTCTTAACTATTGAACCATCTATTTTTAATGCTTTAACAAGATCTTTTTCTTTTAAACTTCCTATCAACTCAAAATTAGTGTAACCAGCTCCAAAGTCATCAATGACAAGATAAACTTTTGAGTCTTTAATATACTCAAAAATTTCTCTATTTGTAACGATAGCGTACTCTGTAATTTCTATATTAAGCTCAACTCCATTTTTATTACATACATCTGCCAGCTTTTTTAAAGCATCAATGACTATATCTGAATTTAAAGAATCTGGATATATGTTTACCGATATTTTATTTGTAAGCTTCTTGATTTTATCTATATTTTCAGCAAGCTTTATAAACATGGCTTCGTCTAACTTGTCCATCATTTTTTCTTTTTCTAATACTTTGATAAATTTATAAGCAGGAATATATTCATTATTTTTGCCTTTTACTCTTACCAGGATTTCAACATACTTTTTATTTAAGTTTAGGTCATAGATCCACTGGACAAATATATCTATATCTTTATTTAAAACTTTTTCAATTACTAATTTCTTAATTTTTAAATTTTCTCTGGCAATTTTTAGCAGTTCCTCAAAATCTTCGCGCAAATCCTTTACAATAATTAATTTAGAATCATTTTTTGATCCTGTTAGAAGTTGATCTGTAATTGCATTAATAGCTTCTTTTAATTCCTCAGCCCCGTAGTCAGCAAAAAATTCTGGATCTATTTTAATAATTGCAAAGATAGATCCCCCTGTAAATAAATATGTATTGGGTATTTTTTGTGCCAAATCTTCTAACTCTTCCAATATTCTATTTAGTAAATTTTGGAAATTTGAATCTCTTTTGTCCATAAATAGTATCAATTCTTTATAATCATCTATCCATACATAGAAAACGTTATCTTCTAAGAACTTGGATAACAAATTTTCAATTTCTTTAGATACTTTTTCGTCGAATTTAGCTTCTCTAAATCTATGTATAAGAATTACTCCATATTTGTCTTTTTGATGTTTATCAGTGAGAATTTTTGCGATTATATCATCTTTATGATTATTCCAGTCAGTATAAATCTTTTCATAATCATACAGAAATTTAGTGATGTTGTTAATGAAATCTCGTGTATAAGATACAGCTTTTAAAAAGTCCTTTGACTCTAACGATGATAAAACGTCATTCATATTATCGTGAATTAATTTGTGTGTCATAAGCATTTCTCGCTTTTTATCTTCTTTACCATAGCACATTACATCAAATGCTAAACTTCTTAGCATCTTAGCAACACTGCAGATTGTGTGTGATTCTAAATAAACGCCTACTTTATGGTCCCTATAAAAAGATTCTACAGCTTTCTGCAATAATTCTACTTTTTCTGCTACTTCAAAGGCAATTTTATAATCTAAACTTTTAAGAAATTTATATATATCCTGTAAAGTATTTTCTATATAAACCTTTGCCGTTGTTGCTTGTAAAAGATCCTTTAGATTATCTATCATGGTCTTAGAGATTTTTAATTCCTCCTTATACTCTTCAAGTAAGTAAATGTATAAGTCTATTGAACTAAATAAAGCTGTTTTATCTATACCAAGTTTATGGTGCATTTTTGCAACTTCATATAGTATATCAAAAGCTTTTTTATAGTCAGATTTTTCAATAAGTTCAAAAACATTATAAAGCACTTCACTTTGTCTTTTTATCAGATTATTAAGAATTTCAAAAGAAGTAAAGTATTTTGAAGTATCGTTGTTAGATAGTAGTGTATAGTAGAATTTGTTAAAAATTACGTAAGAAATCTCCATGAACTTTTCTTTATTAACCAAGGCAAGTCCCCTCTTTACAAAAAAGTTTTTTAAAATTTTAACATTTAACATATATTATATATCAGTTAAGTAAAAAAGTTTAGTAAAAACATCGAGACTGTTCTAAAAATCCACACTGTCATTCTGAGCAAAGCGAAGAATCTAATGTTTTTTCTTTTCAAAATCAAAAAATCAAAAAAGAGATCCTTCGGCCTTACGGCCTCAGGATGACGGATAAAGGTTGAATGATAAGTATTAAAAAAAGCAACCTTGGATGTCATTCTGAAGCCGTGCGAAGAACCTCATATTTTTCTTTCTTTTCAAAAAACATTAAAAAATAAGATCCTTCACTTCGCTGCTGGATGAACAAAAAAGATCAAATAGTGTCATTCTGCAGTCGGTGAAAAATCTCTTTCCTTTCAACTCTCACTTACTCACCTTCTCACTCTTTAATATAAACATACTCATCTTTATACCAACCCCAAACAGTAGGAAAAACATTTTTTAGCTTATTCCTCACTGCTACCATTTCCTGCGGTGCAACTATAAAAATCATAGGCTGTTGTTCTCCGATGATTTTAAATGCTTGTTTGTAAAGCTCATCTCTTTTATTTTGGTCAAGTTCTACAGCGGCAAGATTAAAAAGTCTATCTACTTCAGCTTCCCAATCAGTAGCCGGCTTTTGTTGTTTTGGATTCCACATATGCATATGACCAGACGAAAGCCATACGTTTTGGCTAAAATATGGGTCCATACTTCCGGTTAACACAATGATTACAGCTTCATAATCATAGCTTGACATTAGTTTTGAGACTAAGTTATTAAAATCAAGTCCTTGAAAGTTTACTTCAATCCCTATCTTTCTTAAATCTTCTTTTAAAATATTTCCAATTGCTTCTCTTTCTTTATTCCCAGCATTTGTTATAAGCGTAAAGCTTAGCTTATGACCTTCACTATCGTACAAATATCCGTCCTTCCCTTCTTTAAACCCGATAGACAATAAAATTTCTTTTGCTTTTTGAAGATTGTACGGGTATTTTGGATAGTAATTTTCATCATAAAGTCTTTTATTTGCCGGAGTTACTGCTGTGTAAATTGGTGTTGCAAGTCCATTGTAAACTATATTTTTTATTCCTTCTCTATCAACTGCATAAGAAATAGCTTGTCTAAATTTTGTGTTTTGAAACCATTTTAATTTGTATTTTTCAATCGGTGCTTTTGGATTTTGATTAAAAAATAAAAACAACGTAGAAGGTGTAGCCCCAAGGTTGTAGATTGTATAATCTCCTTTTTTTGCATTTTCTAGAAGCTTAGATAAATCGGTAGCCCTTACGCCGTATATATCAGACTCTCCCGACAAAAATTTAACTAAAGAAACGTCAGGGTCTTTTATTATCTGTGATTTTATAGATACTATATATGGTAGTTCTTGACCTTTTTCGTCTTTTTCCCAGTAATAAGGGTTTCTTTCATATATTACATATTGACCTTGAACGTATTTTACAAGCCTATATGGACCTGTCCCGATTATTTGTTTTGGGTCTGTGTTAACCGTCCAAGTAGATGGAAATTTTCCTTCTTTGACTGATTTTTCTAATACATGCTTTGGTAAAATTGGCTGTGAAACTGCATTTAAGAAAACAGCAAAAGGCTTTGGAAGTGTAAATTTAACTGTTTTATCATCTACTTTTTCAACTTTAAAAGGCTTGCCTTCAACTGTCAAAACATCCTTAGCTGAAGATGGAATGTTTGGATTGTAGTAAATTTGATTGTATGTAAAGACTACGTCATCGGCAGAGACAGGCTTTCCATCAAACCATTTTGCATCTCTTAGATGGAAAATCCATACAGTACCGTCTTTGTTTACTTCCCACTTTTCTGCTAAATCTGGCTCCGGCAGCAGTGTTTTAACGTTTGTTTTGGTAAGACCGTTAAACAGTAATCCTATTATTGCCGTTGAGCTTGTCTCTTGTGCCATTACCGGATTTAATGTTTTAGCATCTGCAGACAAAGACCTTTTCAACTCTCCACCTTCAACGCCAATGGTAGGTTCAAGGTTCCTTATATCTAAGGTTTTTATTGGATATTCGTTCTTTGAATTTGATGGCTTTATAAGATGAAATGGTAAAAAGAATAAAAGAATAACTCCAAAGGTGATTAATAAATTTTTAATGAATTCTTTCATACTCTTCCAAAACGCCTATCTCTGCTTTGATAATCATAAAGAGCTTTCAAAAACTCCTCTTCATCAAAATCCGGCCATAAAACATCTGTAAAGTAAAGCTCAGTGTAGGCAAGCTGCCATAGTATAAAATTAGATATTCTTTTCTCTCCGCTTGTTCTGATTAACAAGTCCGGGTCTGGAATTTCTGGAAGGTATAGATAATTTCTAAAACTTTCTTCATCTATCTTTTCAACATTACTTTTAAGTATTTTATTTACAGCGTCAACAATCTCAGCCTTTCCGCTGTAATTTAGTCCTATTATAACAATAAGGCTACTACAGTTCTTGGTTTCATCTTCAGCTTTTTTCATAGCTTCTAAAACACTATCCCATAAACCCTCTTTTCTTCCCATAAATAAAAGCTTTATATCATTTTCTTTCAAAAACGGTAGTTTTTCATGTATATATTCTACAAGCAATTGCATTATTGCATTAACTTCTTCTATGGGTCTTTGCCAGTTTTCTGTTGAAAATGCAAATAAAGTAATGTATTTTATGCCTACCTTTTTTGCGAATTTTATTGTTCTCTCAACAGTCTTAACACCCTCTCTATGACCATAAACTCTGTCCAGACCTCTCATTTTAGCCCATCTACCGTTTCCATCCATGATGATAGCAACATGTTCAGGTATCTTAAACAGATTTTCTATCAATTTAGAACCTCAAGCTTTTTCTTTGCAAAAGAAGCTGGCTCTGAATCTGGATATTTCTTTATTAAATCTTGCAAATACTGTTTTCCTTTTTCTACATTTCCAAGTTCAATGTAAGCGTATCCCAGCTTTAACATTGTATCGGGATATTTAATACATTTTTTAATCTTTCCTTCATCACATTTTTTTAAGAATATTTCCCAAATATCTATAGCATCTTTGTATTTCTTTTCTGCATAAAAAGTTTGACCTGCCCAGAAAATTGCATTTCCATAAAGGTCAGAATCAGGATATTTCTTAAGAAATTCTGTAAAAGCTTTTCTTGATTCCTCTATATTTCCTCTAAAATACAAGTCTAAGGCATATTGATATAATTGCTTATCGTTTTGCGGACAGTAACTTCTTCCTTTC
>NZ_ABZS01000101.1 GCF_000173615.1 Sulfurihydrogenibium yellowstonense SS-5
GAAAAATATTTAACAACAGCTTTATATGACTACGAATAAAATATCTTGCATCCTGCTTGCTGGCGGTCAAAGCAAGAGAATGGGTGAAGATAAAGCATTTTTAAAGCTTGACGGACAAACATTTTTAAAAATAATTGTTAAAAAGCTCTATGAAAAATGCGATGAAATCATCCTCTCGATAAATAAAGATGAAGAAATTTATCAAAAAGAACTCAATGAATTTCTTGATAAGATAACTTTTATCAAAGATAAAAATCCTTACGATGGTCCATTAAACGCCGTTGCGTCAGTAGCAGATAGTATTAATAATCCATATGTGTTTATAGCTACTGTAGATACTCCACTTTTAAATCCAGAATTAATTGATTTTTATAAAGAAAAAATTTCAGATTATGATTGCATTCTTCCTGTAATCAATGGAAAATGCCAACCTTTAAATACGCTTTATAAAAAAGATGCTTTAGAAAAAGCTAAGGAAGTATATAAGTCAAGTAAGTCCTTAATGTCTTGGATTGATAAGCTAAATTGCCTAAAATTGTATGAAGATGAAATATCTAAGACAGATAAGAATCTTTTTAGTTATTGGAGTATTAACACAAAAGATGAGTATGAGAGATTGAGGAGTATAAAATAATGAGACTATTCGAAAATCAACATTGTCATTCTGCAGCCGAGAGAAGAATCTTCACTTTTATCCATCTATAGTGTCATTCTGAGCGACAGCGAAGAATCTCATTTTTTGATTTTAAAAAGAGTAAAAAAGGAGATCCTTCGGACTTACGTCCTCAGGATGACAAGAAAAGGTAAACTTATAAAAATTTTACAATGTCCCATACTAAACGTCGTTTAGCTTACGGGCATTTCTGTATTAAAACAGGAAACTTACAATCAGTCTTGTCTATCCTGCTGTTTGTCGCTAATCATTCAATTTTTGATATTACTTTCTTCTTTCAATCTTGTTAAAATTTTTACGATTTTGCTAACCATTATTGGGTCGGTATTATCAAGTACAGCTGCTGCTTTTTTTTCATTCATATTATAAATAATGTATGCAGCATCTTCAGCTGACTCCATTTTAGACAGTTTTTGACCTGCCATCTCCGGGTCCATTTTTTCAAATACTTTTGCAAGCTTTTTATATCTTTCATCTTGAATTTTTTTCTTACTTTCTTCTATCTCTTTCTTCAAAAGCTCTAAAGCTTGTTTTTCTTTTTTTATTTGTTCTAATAAAGCTTCGTTTTTTTGATATGTTGCTTTTATTTCATCTCTTATCTGTTTTAATTTTTCAGCTTCTTTTTTTAGCTCTTCAACTTGTGCAAAACTACTGCTTATTAAAAATAGAATTCCTATTAAAAATCTCATTTGACTCCACCATTTCTTTAAAATTGTCTAAAATCTGTTTTTTGTTTACTTTTAAAGTAAAATATTTATCAATAGCTTTTTTCTCTGCATTTAGTAATGCTATCTTTTCTTTAATTTGCTCTTTTTCTTTCTCTAAGGATTTTATCTCTTCTTCTATCTTTTTTAATTTTTCTTTTTGATAATTGATGAATTCATATTTTTGTTCCATAGAAAAGATATCGTTAATATTAAGCTCTAATACTAAATTTATTTCATTTTCAATGGCGGATTTTTTATTATAAAATGTCTCTAAAGTCTCATCAATATTTTTCAGCTTTTCTTTTTCAGCGTTTAAATAATTATCTTTTACTTTCAGTAGTTGTTTTTTGTTTTTCATTTTTCTCTTCAGAATTTTCTTTATATATAAAATCTGCTTTTTCTTTTAATTCTGCTTCTTTATCAGTACCTGTAATAAGATTTATTTCGATTCTTCTATTTAACTTTCTTCCTAGTTCAGAATTATTTGGAGAGATTGGTTTTGTGTCAGCATAACCTACTGCACTAAATAGATATGGCGGTAAATTCCCGGCAGTTATTAAATATCTTACAACTGCAGCAGCTCTGGATGCAGAAAGTTCCCAGTTTGATGGATAAATACAGGTTGGTCCGGGTGGGATATCATCTGTATGTCCTTCAACTTCTACCGGCAGTTTGGCTTCTTTTATAACTTCAGCAATCCCATTTAATAATTCTTTATATTCTTGATTAATTTCTGTGCTACATGGAGGAAACAATATATAATCTAATATTCTAATTCTTACACCCATAGGAATTACTTCAACGCTAACTTTTCCTTCAAGATTTAGTTTTTTAATAATCTGCTCAACTCTTTCTTTTATCTTTTTCTTTGCATCTTCTCTTTTCTGTTTTACCCCCACACCTTCAATTATTGATGGAGGAGCAGACGAAGATATTGGTTTAAAGCTGAATGCAGCAGATATAGCTTCAACGAATGAAGCCAACTTTTTCTTATCTATCGTAGAAATAGCAAAAAGTGCGATAAAGAGAGCTAAAAGTAATGACAGAAAGTCTGCGTATGGTACAGCCCACCTTTCTCCTGCACCATGTTCTTCATGTTTTTTCTTTCTTGCCATATTTTAAGCCTCTTTAGCTTCAGATTTTCCTGTGTAAATCATAAGCTGTTCTCTAAGCATTTTTGGATTTTTAGATAATGCTATTCCAATTATACCTTCTAATATCATTTCTCTAGTTTTAATTATGTCTTTAGCTTTAGCTTTCATTTTGTGTCCCCATGGACCAAAAAGGAGGTAGGAAGATACGATACCTGTAACAGTTGCAGTAAAAGCACCTGCTATACCTGCTGCCATTTCTACCGGATTTTCAAGTCTTTTTAACGCAAGGATTAATCCCATAACTGCACCAACAAGACCAAAAACCGGTGTAGTTTCTCCTGCCGTAATCCAGTATTTTGCAGCACCTTCGTAATACTCTTCTATCTCTCCAATCTCCAACTCCATTCTTTCTCTAATTACCTCAGGCTCTAACCCATCCACAAGCATCTGCAGACCTTTTCTAAAAAATGGATCATCTATATTACCTATATCAGATTCTATTGCTAAAATTCCTTCTTTTCTTGCCTTTTCAGCTATCTTTATAATTTGTTCTAAAGTCTCTTCTGGGTTTAATTGAGGATTACCAAATACGATTTTAAGTTCTTTGTAAGCAGCTGCTACATATTTTTGTTTTGTTGCTACAGCAGCGGCTGATAACGATGTAGGTACGACTATTATAATAGAAGATATATGAATAAGTCCGGCAGGGTTTCCCCCTTCCAATATATCACCTATAGCAAACAAAATTAAGGCAGCGATTATCCCACCGATTGTAGTAATATCCATTATTTTCATGCCTGGTCAACCAAACTATGCGAAATTTGCACAGCTTGGGTTGGGGTATTTGTATTCCGCCATTTCAGACACTTCCGACCCCAACAGGCGGTATTTTGGAAGTGTCATAGCCCCTATACCAAGCACAGGAACTAACCTATTAGCCACTACTGTCCAATCCTTTTAAATTATAACACGCTTCAAAGGAGAAAAGTCTCTGTAAGACTTTTCAAGACAGCAGAAGGCTAAGACTATGGAAAGAACTTGCCAGCTTTTATGTCTACCCATAGGCAGACCCCTCACCTGCTCCTTCCATTGGTTTACAGGCTGTTGGGAAGATGACTCACTCTTTCCACTTTCTAAACGTGAGATGTGAGATGTGAGAAGTGAGACGTGTTTTTGTAATGTTTTTAGGTTTTTTCTGAGTTTGTTTAATTTGGTTTTAATTTTGTTTCTCTTGTATTCGTTTTTTTCTTCTTTTAGTTTTTGTTTTAGCTTTTTAATGTTATCTTCAATTTTTGCTATAGTGTATGATAAAAAGTCAGTATCATTTAACAGTTCTTTGTAATTCTTTGTTAATTTCTCTTTATATCCCAACCCTCTTCTTGCTATTACATAAGCTCCTGCTATGTCTTTGTCTATGTTGTATTGTGGAGAGTATTTTAGTTTTCCAATTAATGATGTGTATGCAGGGTTGACTTTTACTAATTCTATCCCGTTTCTTTTTGCTAAAACTTCTATTTTGTATAATAATCTTTTATAGCTCCATTTTTGTAATCTAATTCTTAACTTTACAAATCCATCTCCTCTTTTGCCTTTTGGTAGTTTATTTAAGTCTTCTATAGATATAGCTTTATTCTCTTCTTTTGCTATCTTTATTATCTTATGTGCTATTTGCCATTCTAAGTATTGTCTTTTTTCTGAGTTTGCTTCTAATAATTCGTTTAAACTAATGCTTTGATACTTTTCTAAATTTCCGTCTTTACTTGTGAAAGCTAATGCCAAATGAAATGGATATGCGTTTACATCTATGCCTATTATTCCATTGTCTTTTTTGATTGTGATAGGTGGCAGTTCCTCTTCAACAGATATAAAAGCATATACATTACCGTTTTTTACTTTTAGTCTAACTGAGTATGAAAACCACTGATTTGTCTGATATGCATTTTCTAATATAAACAGAAACTCTATCCATTTGTCTTTTTCTTTTTTAACATCTCTAATTACTTTTGCGTAGATATACTGTCTATCTCCTGTGTTTATTCTTAAATACAATTCATCATTTATCCACTGAAATCTTAAATTCAGATTACCTTGTTTTGATTTATCTCCTCTTGAATACAAATTCCCTTGTCTGCTTTCCTTCCATTTTGTTTTTAATTCTTTTCTTCTTTTTCCTGTTAAATGGTTTTTCTTTAGCTGTTCAAATAATTTCCTTGAGCCAAAGATAAGCTTTTTTGGATTTTGACCTCTTTCTTTGCATGATGTGATTGTTGATTGTGCTAAAAATATAGCATCATCTGAGTATCTTGTGTTTATGTCAAATAGTTTTGATAAATACTTTTTTAAATCTTTTCTTTTTTCACCTTCTAACAATCTTTGGTATGCATATCTCATTGCTGATGAAAATCTACGCATCAAATCTAATACAATCTCTTTATCTTGCTTATTTTGGAATTCAAGTTGGCACTGTAGAGTTATCATTTCTTAATCTCTCATTTTTATTATTTACAACTTCACACTTTTTGTTTTTGTATTTTTGTTATGCATCTTTTTACACTTTTTTACAGAAAATAGCAACTGTTGTTTGCCTCCTTTTTAGAAATTATTATAACTCAAATTTTATTTACACATTAGGGTGAGAAATTAGTGTTTTTTAATGTAATTTAAAAAGGAGATCCTTCGGACTTACGTCCTCAAGATGACGGAGAATGATCTAATGGTATCATTCTGAACACAATGGTGTCATTCTGCAGCCGGCGAAGAATCTCCTAACTTTTACTAAATTTCTCACCTGACGCATTATTATAACTTAAATTTTCTTCAAATCTTCTATAATTTCACCATCTTTTAATTTTATGATTCTTTGAGTTCTTTCTGCTAAATCAATCTCGTGAGTTACCATAATTATGGTTTTTCCTTCTTTGTTTAGATTTTCAAATATTTCCATAACTATTTCGGTATTTTTTGAGTCAAGATTACCCGTTGGTTCGTCTGCAATAATTACCAATGGATTGTTTGATAAAGCTCTTGCAATAGATACTCTCTGCTGTTCGCCACCTGATAGCTCGTAAGGTCTTCTGTCTTGCTTTTTTTCAAGCCCAAGCTTTTCGAGATTTTTTATTGCTATATCCGCTGCAACAGATTTTTCTACTCCACTTTTTAACATTGGAACCATAACATTTTCTAAGGCTGTAAGTTCATTTATCAGATAATGAAACTGAAACACGAATCCAAATTTTTTGTTTCTTATTTCAGAAATTCTTTTTTTATCCTTAAAATTTATCTCTTGATTTTCAACAAAAACTTTTCCATCTGTTGGCTGGTCTAAAAGTCCAAGTATGTATAACAATGTACTTTTTCCTGAACCGGATGGACCTATGATGCTTACAAACTCTCCTTGTTTTACTGAAAGATTAATATTTTTTAAAATATGTTCATTAGCGATAAACTTGTTTATATTTTCTACTTTTATAATTTCCATCATCCACCACTTCTAAAAATATCAACAGGGTTTAACTTTGATGCTTTGTAAGATGGATAAAAAGATGCCAGCATGGAGAAAAA
>NZ_ABZS01000100.1 GCF_000173615.1 Sulfurihydrogenibium yellowstonense SS-5
TGAAGAGATAGACAGTAGTCTTATTATTTCTCAGTTAGAAGAGGTAAAATCTCAAATAGAAAAACTTTTAGCAAGCTATAAAAAAGGAAATCTTATAAAAGAAGGCATTAAGCTTGCAATCGTTGGAAGACCAAACGTTGGAAAATCCTCTTTATTTAATGCACTTGTTGGCTATGAAAGAGCAATAGTTTCTGAAATACAAGGAACTACAAGAGATTTTATAGAAGAAAGTCTTAAAATAAAAGATATTCCGGTTATTTTACTTGATACAGCGGGGCTTAGAGATACAGAAGATAAAATAGAAAAAATAGGCATAGAAAAAGCACAAGAGAAAATAAATGAAGCTGATATTATCTTATTTGTGATAGATGCATCTTCCGGTTTTACAGAGGAAGATAAAAAAATTTATGATAAAATTAAAGATAAGCCGCATATAACTGTAGTGAATAAATCTGATTTAAACAACAAACCTATTGATTTTTTTGAAAAATATGATAACATTGTATATACAAGTGTTGTAAACAATCAAGGAATAAAAGAGTTAGAAGAAAAAATCATAACATCCTTAGGAATCATAGAAAAAGAAGATGATCTCTTCATAAACCTAAGACAATCGACTTTACTAAAGCAAGCAAAAGAAAAAATAGAGGAGATAGAAAATCATATTAACTATTTAATCAATAATAAAGAAATATTAATGATTTACATTCAAGAGGCTTTAAATTACTTAGATGAGGTCGTAGGGGCTATATCAACAGAAGATGTTTTAGACAATATCTTTAGTAAATTCTGCATAGGTAAATAATCAAGTAATTAAAGGAGGTCTCATGGTAGACTTATCAACCATCACACCTGAAACATTGAAAGAAAAAACATTGGTAGAATTAAAAAAATTAGCTGAAGAGCTCGGTGTAGAAAAAATATCAGGACTAAAAAAAGATGAGCTTATAGAAAAAATCATAGATAAAAAGGAAGAAAAAGAAGGTTTAGTTAAAATAAATGGTGTTTTAGAAATCCTTCCTGAAGGTTTTGGATTTATTAGATTTCTTGAAAACAATTACGCACCAAGTCCACAAGATATATATGTCTCGCCTTCTCAGATAAAAAGATTTGGACTTAAAACCGGAGATACAATCATCGGAGTAGCAAGAAATCCAAAGGAAGGTGAAAAGTACAGAGCATTAGTCAGAATAGATAGAGTTGGAAGTCTTCCGGCAGAAGAGTTAAAGAAAAGACCATCTTTTGACAAGCTTATCCCATACCACCCAACAGAAAGATTGAATTTAGAATACGACCCATCTGATTTATCAACGAGAGTTGTTAGCCTTGTAGCACCTATTGGTAAAGGTCAAAGAGGATTGATAGTTGCACCGCCTAAAGCCGGTAAAACAGTTTTAATCCAAAGAATAGCAAAAGCTATAATAAAGAACCATCCAGAAATTCATTTAATAATCCTTCTTATAGATGAAAGACCGGAAGAAGTTACAGAAATGAGAAGAATAGTAGGCTCTGGGGCAGAAGTGGTAGCATCTACGTTTGATGAACCACCAGAAAGACACATACAAATCTCTGAGCTTGTAATTGAAAAAGCAAAAAGGATTGTAGAGGAAGGTGGAGATGTTGTGATCTTACTTGACTCAATGACAAGACTTGCAAGAGCTTCAAACGCTGTTACACCACCGTCCGGTAGAGTTTTATCCGGTGGAATTGAAGCAACGGCATTACAAAGACCTAAAAAATTCTTTGGAGCAGCTCGTAATATAGAAAATGGCGGAAGTCTTACAATTCTTGCCACAGCTCTTGTGGAAACCGGCTCAAGAATGGATGATGTAATATTTGAAGAGTTTAAAGGAACTGGTAATATGGAGCTTTACTTAGATAGAAGATTGATGGAAAGAAGAATCTTCCCGGCGATAAATATAAGTAAGTCCGGAACAAGAAGAGAGGAACTTTTATTGGAAGATTGGCAACTGCAAAGATTATGGGTATTGCGTAAATTCCTATCTACAATGGATGAGGTTGAAGCAATGGAATTTCTGTTAGGCAAACTTTCTAAATTTAAGACAAATGACGAGTTTTTAAAATCCATGAATGCTTAAGAATGAATGCAGTATAAAAATTGTTGACTTCTTCCCTTCTCGTCTACTTACTGAAGGGTACTCCAAAAAAAATTTTTTATAAAGATGTCATTTTGCCTGTGTTTCTGCAGCCGGCGAAGAATCTACTTTTTCCTAATTTTAAAAAGAAGAGATCCTTCAACCTTCGGCTTAAAGATGACAAGAAAAAGTAAGCTTACTAAAATTTTGGAACAGTCTCATTATTTACTTTTCACACAGCATATAATTTTGATATAATATTTAATTCAAAATTTTTAAAATTTTAGGAGGTATAAAATTGAAACAAGGAATTCACCCGGAATTAAAATTAACTAAATTTGTTTGTGGTTGTGGAAATGAGTTTGAGATTTATACTGTAAAAGGCGGAGTTGTGCATTTGGAAGTATGTAATAATTGCCATCCTTTTTATACTGGAAAATTAAGAATTAAGCCAAAATTCTTAGAACTTCAAGGGCAAGCTTCAGAAAAATAATAGATGGATAAAAAGTTTTTAGTCCAATTAGAAGGTATAGAAGAAAAATTAAAAAAGCTTGAAGAATTAATGGCTGATCCGGAAGTTTTAAAGGATCAGTCTAAAATTCAATCTATAGCAAAAGAGCACAAAGAGCTATCAGAAATTTTAAATCTTTATAATGAATATAAAAAAGTAAATAGACAAATAGAAGAAGTAAAACAACTTCTAAACTCTACTCCTGATGATGATTTACGCGAATTAGCAGAAGAAGAGTTAGAATCTTTAAAAAAACATCGGGAAGACTTAGAGAAAAAAATAGAGATAGCACTTCTGCCAAAAGACCCTAATGATGAAAGAAATGTTATCTTGGAAATAAGACAAGGGGCGGGCGGAGACGAAGCGTCTTTATTTGCTGCTGAGCTTTTTAGAATGTATCAACGATACGCAGAAAGACATGGCTGGAAAACAGAAATTTTAAGCTTACATCCAACAGAAAAAGGCGGTATAAAAGAAGTTATAGCCTTAATTAAAGGTAAAGGTGCATACTCAAGATTAAAGTATGAAAGCGGTGTTCATAGAGTTCAAAGGGTACCGGAAACAGAATCTTCCGGTAGAATTCATACTTCTACTGTTACCGTGGCTGTTTTACCAGAAGCTGAAGAGGTTGATATAGAAATCAAGCCGGAAGAGTTAAGGATAGAAACTATGAGAGCTGGAGGAGCCGGCGGTCAGCATGTAAACACTACCGACTCAGCTGTTAGAATTACACACATTCCCACGGGGATGGTGGTTACATGCCAAGATGAAAGGTCTCAGCTTCAAAATAAAATGAAAGCAATGCAGATTTTAAGAGCAAGGCTTAAAGATTATTATGAAAGGCTTGAAAAAGAAAAGATCGCAAAAGAAAGAAAAGAACAGGTTGGAACCGGCGAAAGAAGCGAAAAGATAAGGACTTACAACTTTCCACAAAACAGAGTTACTGACCATAGGGTAAATTACACTTCTTATAGAATTAACGATATTATGGACGGGGATTTAGACGAAATTATAGATGTATTAATTGCAAAAGAGAACGAAGAAAAATTAGCAAAATTAAAAATTTAAAATAAATTTTTTAATACAATGCGCCCATAGCTCAATTGGATAGAGCATGTGACTACGGATCACAAGGTTGGGGGTTCGAGTCCCTCTGGGCGCACTTATTACAGCATGATTTTTTCTAAACTAATATGACTTTTACGTTCACCGAGGATGTTCTAAGTTTTAACTAAATCTAAAGTTAATCTAATCTTTTGATTGTATAAGGTGAGACGTGAAATGTGAGACGTTAAACCAAACTGGTCATTCTGTAGCCGGCGAAGAATCTTAACCTCAAAGGTGCCTTTCTGAACGAAGTAAAAAAATATTTTCCTTTTCATCTCAAAAAATATTAAAAAAGATATCCACTTTACAGCCTCAGGATAGCGTAAAAAAGTAAGTTTACAAATCTTCGAAAACCCTCTTAAAAAAATTGAAATAATAAATTTTTGAGTTAAATTTATGAACAGTCAAAGAACTTGAGGATTTAATCATGGATGATTTCAGCATAGAAAAAGTTTATGAAGTCAAGCCTATAAGTGATATAGATTCAAAAAGGGAATTTATTAAAAAAAGAAAAAAGAAAGTAAAAGAAGAAACACCACCTCCTATCTTAAAGCCTGAGAAAGAGAATACAGAAGAAGGACATATTGATATTTATGTTTAAAAAAAACGTAGGTGAGAAATTAATGATTTTCGTTAAATTTAAATCTTTCGGACCAAAGTCCTGAGGATGACAGGAAAGTTTGATTGATAAGCACCAAAGAAAAGGCAACTTATTTGTAATTTTTAAGCGAAACCAAGAACCCTCTATCCTTTTAACTTTTTACTTATTCTATGCACGGGCAATTCATGAATTACCTTTACTTGCTTTATAACTTACATCAATCATTCAAAAACAAAATCTTTATCTTTAAAGGAATATATCTCGTAAAGTAATCCATATAATCTTGAAATTAAATCTTCAGCATTTCTATCATCGCTTCGAGGCATGGTTCCGCACACCCTTACCTTTAATACCTCAAAAACTTTGTCTATTCGTATTTCCAAATTAGATATTCTATCTTTAAGTTTTTTTAGTTTTAAAGGATTATCCCCTTCGTAAAGAATACCAAAAGTATTATTATCTATAATTGCTATAACATCATTTTCACCTATACTACCTTTAATTGCATTTATTGCTTTATGAAATGCTTTCGTATAGGCTGAATAACCATGGTTGGAAAAAATATCTCTTAAACTTTCTATATAAATTAAACCAGCGACAAAGTTTTTATTTTCTTTTTTATATTTATTGAAATAAAATCGTACATCAATCTCAAATTTCTTTTTATAAAGAAATTTTCCATCATTGTTTTCAAAAGTCTTTAAATCTAAAACTTCTAATTCTGTTAAATTTTCTTTTAGTTCTGCCATAAAATTAGTAGATTTGTCTATAAGCTTTCTTAAGGTGTTATAAACTTTCATATCGTTGTTATTTATGGTCAAATAAAATCTTAAAATTTTTAAACCTTCTTCTAAGGACCCTAAAAAGTCATGATTTTCCGCTAATAAAATTTTTATAATTTGTTTTAATTTTTTATCAACGACACAAACTTCTTGATTGTTAAAAACATTTTCTTTCAAGAATTTTTCTTTTAGTTTAAAAAATTCTTCGCTATTAAAATTTATGTTTAAGGAATGAGCAATAGCAAGAATTTCGAAGGTTTTTATAATATCATTTAAATTTTGTTTATTTTGAGAAAGCTCAATAGCTTTTTTGAAAAATTCAATAAGTAAGCTATCATCCATTCTAATTTCAGCTTTTTCTAAAGCATTTTTTGATAGAAAATTTTCTTTAAAATACCAACCTTGAAAAAGTTTACCGCCTATGCTAATTAACTCATCTAACTCTTCTTTTGTTTCCACCTTTTCAAGAATTACATTAATATTGTTTTCGTTGCAAAAGCTTACTATCTCTTTTACAACATTCAACATATTCACCCACAAAATTCTATCTATCTTAATACTTTCAATAACATTCTTGTAATTCATAAGTCTATCAAAGTTTGATGAAACTGTTCCAAAATCATCAAGAGATACTTTGATGTTATTAACTAAGAAAAAGTTTAGAATTTCTTCTGCTTCCGGAGCATCATCTTCTAAAAGCTCTATTATTACTTTTTCTTTGTTTTCGATTTTTGATAATTCTTTTAATATTTCTTCTTTAAACTTTAATATAGTTTTACCAGATAGATTTAGATGGTAGTGAGTAGTTGAGGTTTTTAACTCTTCTTTCAATAAATCAAGGTTCAGCTTAAAAGTTCTAAAGTCGATATCTTCGTTAACAATCAACTGAGGAAAATCTGCAAGAATTTCATATCCATAGATACTAAATTTACCATCTTCATACTTAATTATTGGCTCTTTTCTCATTTTTTAACCCTTCCATAATATTTACCTCACATTTGAAAAAACAAATTTCACATTTTGGCTTTTTGGTGCATAAT
>NZ_ABZS01000099.1 GCF_000173615.1 Sulfurihydrogenibium yellowstonense SS-5
AACTCTAAAGTGTAAAATATATTTGATGGTTTATTTGGTTTTCCTCTTACTTTTTGAGGAGCTAAAAAGGGACTGTCTGTTTCTAATAACAATCTATCTAAAGGAACCTTTTTAGCTATTTCTCTTAAATTATCAGCTTTTGGATACGTTATATTTCCTGCAAAAGAGATGTAAAAGCCAATTTCTAAGGTTGCTTCCATTAGTCTTAAGCTACCACCAAAACAATGCATTATTCCGCCATTTTCAAATGGTGCATATTCAGAAAGTATTCTTTCAGTGTCAGCATCAGCCTCTCTGCTATGAATGACTATCGGAAGTTTTAACTCTTTTGCAAGCTCTATTTGTAATCTAAAAAATTTTTCTTGTAAATTTTTTGGAGTTTTATCTCTGTAGAAATCTAATCCGCATTCTCCAATGGCAACAACTTTACTATTATCTTTATATAGTTTTACTAAATTATCTATATCTTTTTCAGATATATCACCTATGTCGTAAGGATGGTATCCTATTGATGCATAAACATTGTCAAATTTTTTTGTAAATTTTATAGCTTCATAAATTTCCTGTTTATCACAGCCAATTGTAAGCAGGTAGTCCAACCTGCCCACGCTCTCTAATATATCCTCTTCTGAAGAAAGCATATCTAAGTGACAATGGGTGTCTATCATCTTATTATGCTGGTGCTGGAAGTTCTGCAGGTGGAGTTTCTGGACTTGAAGAATCTGTTATTGTAACTACGCTTTCAAACTTTCTACATCTATTTAGTACTGGAACGCCATACTCTTTTAAAATCGCAAACATTTCTTCGCAAGTTATCGTTTCTTTATCAAGTAAAAGCTGAACTACCGCTACAACGGCATCTTTGTAGCTTTCTATTATGTTTTTAGCTTTTTGATAAGATTCTCTTAATATTTTGTTTACCTCTTCATCTATTTTTCTTGCAGTTTCTTCACTAATTTCCGGCCCTTGGTTTCCAAAGAAAAATCCGCCACTTCTGTTTGTAGACACGTGTATTGGTCCTATTTCATCACTCATTCCCCAAGCTGCAACAATTCTATAAGCCAATTCTGTTGCTCTCATTAAGTCATTTTCAGCACCTGTTGTAATTCCATCTTTTCCATAAAATACTTCTTCTGCCGCTCTTCCTCCAAAAAGCTGTAAGATTCTTGCCATCAGATCTTTTTTAGAATAAAGATGTTTGTCTTCTTCCGGAAGGTTGACGGTTACACCAAGAGCAGCACCTCTTGGAATTATGGAAACTTTATGTAATGGGTCAGCTTCCTCTAACATTACTCCAACTATTGCATGACCAACTTCATGGTATGCTATTTTTTCTTTTTCTTTTTCTGTTATTGCCATTCCCTTTCTTTCTAATCCCATCATTATTCTATCTAAGGCATCTTCTAATTCTTGCATGCCCACTTTTTCTTTATTTCTTCTTGCAGCAAGAAGTGCTGCTTCATTTATAAGGTTTGCAAGGTCTGCACCCGAAAATCCGGGTGTTCCTTTTGCTATTGTCATTAAATCCACATCTTCATCAAGAGGTATATTCTTTTTCTTTACATGAACTTTTAGTATCTCGTATCTTCCTCTTACATCCGGCTTTGGAACAGAAATCTGTCTATCAAATCTTCCCGGTCTAAGTAATGCTGGGTCAAGAATATCCGGTCTGTTTGTCGCTGCAATCACTATTATTCCTTCATTACTATCAAATCCATCTAATTCAACAAGTAGTTGGTTTAATGTTTGCTCCCTTTCATCATGACCACCACCAAAACCAACGCCTGTTCTGGCTCTACCTACTGCGTCAATCTCATCTATAAATATTAAACATGGAGCATGTTTTTTTGCAGTTTCAAATAAATCTCTAACTCTTGCAGCTCCAACACCAACAAACATCTCAACAAAATCTGAACCTGATATAGAAATGAAAGGAACGTTAGCCTCCCCGGCTATAGCTTTAGCTAATAAAGTTTTACCGACACCAGGGTCTCCATAGAGTAATATTCCTTTTGGTGCTCTACCACCAAGTTTTTGATATCTTGATGGGTCTTTAAGATATTCTATTAGCTCCTTTACTTCCTCCTTCACTTCATCCATTCCGGCAACATCATCTAATTTTACGTTAGGCTTTTCTTCTAAGTACAACTTTCCTTTACTTTTTGCAAAAGAAAATGCTCTGTTTGGACCACCGGACATCTGCCTCATCATAAAAATCCAAAGACCGATAAAAAGCAGTATTGGCAACCAAGAAATTAATAAAGTTAAAAACCAATTACTGCTTTCACTTGGTAACACTTTTATCTGCACACCATTTTCAGATAAAATATCATATAGTCTTGAATAGCCGGATGGAACTATAGTTTCAACCTTTTTCCCATCTTCCGTAACAGCTATAAGCTCTTCTCCTCTTATTGTAGCTTCTTTAATATTTTTTTCATTTACCATATTGATAAATTCAGTAAAAGGAACTTTATTATCAGCAAGCTGTTTTGAACCAAACATATTGAATGCCAAAATCATCATAGCACCGATTAAAAACCATATCAATAAACTTCTTGTTAGTTGCAACTTTGTACCTCCTTATATCTAAAACAAATAACTTTCGTTGAATTTTCTGAAACCGGATAATATCCAGACCTTTTGTATCCAATTATCCATAGTATTTTATTATTATACACCAAAAGCGGTATACTATCTCTCACATACTTTGGAATTTTTAAATCAATAAAAACATCTTTTAACTTTTTTTCCGTCTTTCTATTAAAAGGTAAAAATCTATCTCCTTCTTTTCTTGTTCTAATTTCTAAAATACTATCTTCCGGCAAATCAAAACATTCTGTATGTTTATCTTTTTTAAAGTCTTCAGCGTCGATTATATAGCTTTCTAATTCCATACAAAACTCTTTTAAGAAAATTTTCTGACCAACTTTTAATTTATATTCTATTTGTAAATTTTCCATATTTTCAGATGCTAAAATTTCAAGTTTATCGTATGTTTTTACAACTTTAATATCTCTTGAAATTTTTATCTCTTTTTGTCCTTGTTTGTCTAAAATTTCCATTAGGCTTAAAATTTGCTTGTAAGATGGGTAAGTATTGGTGTTTTCATATATCCATTTAATTAAAAGTCTATATTTTAAAGCGTTTGGAAGATTATTAACAAAAGATAAGTCTAATAAATTTTTATTATCAAGTTTAGAATAATATTCCTCCGTTAGCTTGTCTAAGTAGGATTCATCAAAATATGAAAACTGAGATAAATTTAACATTGAATTTTCTAAATCTGGATTAATTTTTTTCAAAATTGGTATAACATCTAAACGAACTTGATTTCTTAAATACTTCCTTGAAAAGTTTGACTGGTCTACTAAATAAACTAATCCGTTTTTTTGACAATATTCTTCAATCTCTTCTTTTGTAATTAGATATAACGGTCTTATTATATTGTTTTCTTTTGGGCTAAAACCTTTTAGTCCTCGTTTATTTCCTTGGATGAACCAAAGAACTATAGACTCTGTTAAATCTGAAAGATGATGTCCTGTTGCTATTTTACTTAGATTTTCTTTTTGAAGAATTTTATTGAAAAATTTATATCTCTCTAGCCTTCCTGCTTCTTCTACAGAGATCTTTAACTCTTTAGCAACTTTCTTAACATCGACTTTCTTAACATGGATTTTTAAACCAAGGCTACTAGCAAACTTTTCGCAAAATTCTTGGTCTTGGTCTGACTCTTTCCTAAGAGCATGATTTAGATGTGCAAGCTGAATTTCTAATATATTTAAAGTTTTTTGAAATTTTAGTAGTAGATTGGTTAAAACCAACGAATCAGGACCACCTGAGAATGCTACAAGGATTTTATCTTGATTTTCAATAAGATTAAATTTTCTAACAGCTTTTAGGAATTTGCTTTCAAGCATGATTATAATGGCGGTACAGGGATTCGAACCCCGGACCCCACGGATATGAGCCGTGTGCTCTAACCAACTGAGCTATACCGCCATATTTTTTAATATAATATTTTATTTAAAATCTAAAATTATGCAACTTGTTGTGATTTTTCTAAAGCTGCTTTTATTCTTTTAGCTGCTCTTGAAACTCTTCTTGCAGCTTCGTTTTTATGAATAGCTCCTTTAGCTGCAGCCTTGTATGCAAGTTTTTGACATAATGGCAAGTACTTAGATGCTGCCTCCGGACCTTCTTTTTTAAGAACTGAATAAAGCTTTTTGAATGCAGTTTTCATTCTTGAAATATGATATCTATTTTCAAGTCTTCTTCTTTCAGCAACTCTAACATTTTTCTTTACTCTTCTTTTGTGCTTCTGTTTCTTTGGTGATAATTGAGCTTTAGCCATTTAATCCTCCGTCTTAAAAAATGTAGATAAATATTTTAACCTGTTTAATTAAAATTTGCAAGCATATTTAAAATATGGTAATTTAATATTCTTAAAATTTTTCAGGAGGTAAAAGATTGGCAAATATTAACGTTGGAATTTTAGAGTTTGAAAAAGTAAGTCAGCAACCTGTAGAAATTGTAGAAAGAAAAGGGACAGGACATCCTGACACAATCTGCGATGCATTAGCAGAAGAATTGTCAATAGCATTGTCCAACCTATACAGAGAAGAATTTGGAGCAATCATGCACCACAACGTTGATAAAGCCTTACTGATTGGTGGAATTGCAGACCCACAATTCAAAGGTGGAAAAATTATTGAGCCAATAGAAATATATTTAACCGGAAGAGCAATTGACGAGAAAGGAAATAAAAAATTACCGGTAAAAGAGTTGGCTATAGAGACAGCTCACAAATGGTTAAAAGAAAACATTCCTAACTTGGACATAACTAATCATGTTATTATTCATCCAAAATTAAAACCTGGTAGTAAGGATTTAGTCGAACTCTTTGAAAGATTTCAATTAAAAGGCGAAATTCCTCTTGCCAATGATACATCTTTTGGCGTTGGATTCGCTCCGTTTTCTGATGTAGAAACAATCGTTTATGAACTTGAGAGAGCTTTAAACAGCAAAGAGTTTAAAAAAGAGCATCCGTATGTTGGTGAAGATATTAAAATTATGGGTGTTAGAAACCATGATAACATCAGAATAACAATAGCTATGGCTTTCGTCGACAAGTATGTTAATGATATTAAAGATTATGTTGAGAAAAAAGAAATTGTTACCAATTATGCTTACTCAATAGCTCAAAGATTAACGACCAAACATGTTGATATATTTATAAATACAGCGGATGATATAGATAATGAATCTGTTTATATAACTGTTACCGGAACATCTGCAGAAGCTGGTGATGATGGTCAGGTTGGAAGAGGTAATAGAGTTAATGGTTTAATCACTCCTTACAGACCAATGAGCTTAGAAGCTGCTGCCGGTAAGAACCCGGTATCTCATATAGGAAAAATATACAATACTGCAGCAATGGATATGGCAGAAAGAATTGTTGCGGAGATTGAAGAAGTTGAAGAGGCTTACTGCTATTTAGTTAGCCAAATTGGTAAACCGATCACTGAACCACAGGTTTGTGATGTTAAATTAAGAGTAAATGGAGATTTAAATAAAATAAAAGAAAAAGTAATGAAGATTGCACAAGAAGAATTGGATAAGCTTCCTTCTACATGGCAAAAATTCTTAAATAGACATTTTAGATTGTATTAATTTTAAGATTTCAAGATAACCCCTCGCTATTGTGTTTAAAATGTAGCGAGGGTTTTTTTATTTTATATTGACTTAAGTTGCTGTCCTCTTTTATGATAGAATGTGCTAAAAATGATGGATACATCTGGCAGGAAATTTAGTAAAAGTGGAAGATTAGTCGTTGGCTGCATAATGACAATGCTTTACTCCTAACTTTTGTAATGGAATTTCATGAATTGCCGCTACTTTCACTTTTTTGTCATCCTGAGGACGTGAGTCCGAAGGATCTACTCTTTTAAAGAAGGTAGGTAAGTAAGAATTGCCCATACAATGAATAAGTGAGAGGTTAAAGGAAAGAGATTTTTCGCACAACTGCGGAATAACAATGTTGAATTTTGTAGGCAGCCACGAAAGAGTTAGGAGTAAGAAATAATAGCTTAGTTTATAAATACGTCGGATTATAAATTTAGTAAAATTAGGAGATTCTTCGCTACGCTCAGAATGACAGCATTAGGCGGTTTTGTCATCCTGAGGACGTGAGT
>NZ_ABZS01000098.1 GCF_000173615.1 Sulfurihydrogenibium yellowstonense SS-5
TTTTTATGCTTCATCTTCCAACTCATTTAAACCTCTTTTTATAGTACCTTTTATTGGCTTTGTGATTATCTCTCTTCCTTTCTTTTCTAAAAAAAGCTCCATAGAGCCGGAAATAAGAGAAAAATTTAAATCTTTTATAAACATCATGTAAGGCGTGGGCTGATTTTTCACAAGATTCATAAAAACGCTAAAAGGATAAAAAATTCCATAAACATCAATTCTATGAGATAGATTGGCTTGGTATATATCTCCTTTTGATATGTAATCTTTTATTTTCTCTACTTTTTGAATAAATTCAGATTTCCTTGTGTTAAACTTTATCTGCTTGATTATTGATTTTTCAGATAGCAAATCTAAACGCTCTTTAAACTCAAACTTTTTATATAAATTTACAAGGATTTTTGGCAAAGCTAAATCATCTTTCTTTAAACTTTTAGAATTTAGAATATGGTTATTAAAGTCATAACCAATAAATCCCAATGCATAAAGATTATGCCTTTTTATAAGCTTTTCTAAAATCAGTAAAGGTCTTCTTGTTTTTATTTCATTTTTATTTATCCTAAGAATGTCATTATGGTAAACGACCTTGAATATTGGTTTTTCAAATACATAAAAACCTTTTTTATCAAACCAGCCATTCTCAGATGAGTATAAAACTGTTTGCCCTGCTTTCATTAACTCCTTCCAAAAAGTTGAAATGATATAATAATTACTATACCATCTTACATAGCAGGAGATAAATTTTGAACCTTGACAATTTAAAGTTTAATCATGATGGATTGATTCCGGTTGTTACTCAAAACTATTATACCGGAAAAGTATTAATGCAAGCATATGCAAATAAAGAAGCCATTGAAGAAACATTAAAATCCGGATATGCAACTTATTTTTCTCGTTCAAGAAATGCTTTATGGAAAAAAGGCGAAACTTCTGGAAATTATCAGAAAATCATGGATATAAAAGTTGATTGTGATGAAGACAGTATTATATACCTTGTTGTAGAAGAAGGTCCGGCATGCCATACAGGAGAAGAAAGCTGTTTTTATAGAAATCTAAATCTTGAAAAAGATTCCAAGCCGGTTCCTTTTGAGATACTTCATAAACTCTATGAAAAGATTCAAGAAAGAAAAGAGACTATGCCAGAAGGCTCTTACGTTGCATCTTTATTTAAAAAAGGAAGTGATAAAATAATTCAAAAAGTTGGTGAAGAAGCAGTAGAAGCTGTTATAGCGTTAAAAAATAAAAATAAAGATGAAATTGTGTATGAAACATCCGATTTACTTTTTCATCTGTTGATTGCATTGGTTGATGCCGGAGTTAAATTATCTGATATAGAAGAAGAATTATTAAAAAGGTATAAGTAGAGGTATGATAATATACCTTGGGTGAGAAATTAGTAATTTTTATAGAATTTAAAAATGAGATCCTTCGGCCTTACGGCCTCAGGATGACAAAGAAAGGTTGATTGATAAGCATTAGAGAAAAAGACAACCTTATATGTCATTCTGAGCGAAGCGAAGAATCTCATATTTTTTGTTGAATTTTTCACCCGACGTATTGTTAAAAAGATACAAGTAGAGGTCTGATAATGGCTACTCAAAGCATAAGTAAAGACTTTTTAAAGGAATTGTATGAAAAAGATTATTATAGATGGGTAAATGAGAATCTTCAGCTTTTAAAAGAAAGAGAATATGACTCTGTTGATTGGGAAAATCTTCTTGAGGAGATTGAAGATTTGGGAAGGAAGCATTTGGAGAGTGTAATAAGCTACATGGCAATAATCTTACAACATCTTTACAAGATTGATAATTTTAAAATTTACGAATATTCAGGTAAGGGCTGGATTAATAGCGTACTGCATGCAAGAAAGAGCTTAGAAAAACTTTTTTTAGAATATCCATCTTTAAAACAAAAAGCAGTTGAAAATATTGAAAAAGCTTGGAAATGGGCAGTGATAGATTTAGTATATTGGTTTCAAAAACCGGAGAATGAAGAATTAGCTAAAAAGTTTTTTGGAAGATTGCCAACAGAAAAAGATTTTCCAGAAAATTGTCCATATACATACAAGCAGATTTTTGAATATAAACCATGGATTAAGGAGGATTAAAGATGGAAAAAGCTATAGATTTTTGCCTGCCAGGAATTGATGAAAAAGGAAATGAGATTAATTTTTGTCTTAGAGATTATCTTGGAAAAGATAAAGACATTATTCTTTACTTTTATCCAAAGGACGACACGCCCGGTTGCACAACGGAAGCATGTGATTTTAGAGATAATTTAAATATATTACAAAATTACGCTATAGTCGTTGGAGTTAGCCCGGACAGCATTGAAAGTCATAAAAAATTTAAAGAAAAGTATGGTTTGAATTTTATTCTTTTATCTGATAAAAACAAAGAAGTCATGAAACAGTATGGAGCTTATGGCAAAAAAGTAATGTATGGCAAAGAGACAGAAGGAGTTATTAGGTCTACATTTATAATTTCACCTGATGGCAGTATTAAAAAAGCTTGGAAAAATGTAAAAGCTAAAGGTCATGTTGAACAAATATTAAAATTTCTTGGAGTGAAGTCTTGATAAAAGATGTTGAAGCTTTAATATTAGAAAACAGATTTATTTCCGGAAAAACTTACGTACTAAAGCTGAAAGCCCCAGAAATTGCAAGTTTTGTAAAGCCAGCTCATTTTGTAATGATAAAGCCAACACCTCAAGATTTTTACGACCCGTTACTTAGAAGAGCCTTTGCCATAGCCGACGTGGAGGATGATACTATAGCTGTTTACTATGACGTTTATGGAAAAGGAACCCAGGCGATTTCTCAAAAGAGAGAAGGAGAGACGATAAACGTCCTTGGACCACTTGGAAACAGACTATTTCCGGAAGATTATGATAATTATATCGTTGTAGGTGGTGGCATTGGTTATGCTGGCTTAAGTTTATTTTTAAAGCAGTTAAAAAAGCATAATAAAAGGTTTATAGCTATTTACGGAGCAAGAAAAAAAGAAGATTTGTCAATGATTAAATGGAATGAAGAAAACCAAATCCAGCCAATATATTATACGGAAGATGGAAGCTTTGGAAGAAAAGGATTAGTCACGCAGGATTTAAAAGATATTATAAAATCAAATCCAAATGCACCTTTGATAGTTTGCGGTCCAAAAGGAATGATGAAAGCTGTAGCAAAAATAGCCAAGGAAGAAAATGCGTTATGTTATCTATCCCTTGAAAGTAGAATGGCTTGCGGAATTGGTATCTGTGTTGGCTGTGTAGTCAAGAATGTTAAAAGTGATACATATGTAAGAGTATGCTATGAAGGCCCTGTCTTTGAGGCTAATGAAATTGAATTATAAAAATTTCAAAAAAAACTCAATATTTACAGGCTTTGGGATGATATTTTTATTACTTCTCACCTCTTTCAATTTATTTGCCGAGACAACTATTGAGCCAAAAATAATTGAGTATAAAGGCGTAAAAGCCGAAGACTTACAAAAGGTAAATCAGCAAGTTAATGCTTTATATCAAAAACAAAAACAGTTAGAAGAAAAAATAAGTCAAATCGAAAAACTTAAGAACGTATCACAAACAGATAAAAAACTAATTGAGTATTTTCTAACAGAAATTGAAGAGCTAAAAAAGAATCAGGAAGAGCTTAAAAATCAAATAACAAATTTTGAAAAAGAAACTAAAAAATCTTTTTTTATGTTAAATCTATTTCAATTTATAACCTTTGGAATATTTGTTGTTTTCATGGTCTTACTTTTTAACTATAAGAAAAACACCGGTAGAGAAATAAAAGAAGTTAGCGAAAAAGTTGATAAAATTCAAGAAAGGTCAGATGCTGAAGTGATTTTATCTCTCATCGAAAAAGCTAAAACCGACCCAAAAGCAGCAGAAATATTACAAACATATTTAAAAAGCAGAGGTGAAGTAAATGAAGTATGAAATAACAAAGATATTTAGATTTGAAGCAGGGCATAGAGTTTGGAAGCAAAATCTTGCAGAAGGTAAAACCGCAGTCCTTTCAGGATACGCTTGTACAGATAACAAATGCAGAAATTTACACGGACACAGCTATATTCTTGAAGTAACCGTTGGCTCTGATACATTGAACGAGCAGGATGTTGTGGTGGATTTTTATCATATTAAGAATGCTTTGAAAGATTTAGTAGACAACGTATTTGACCATTCTTTTATAATAGACATAAACGACCCGCTTTACCCAGTATTTAAAGAGTATTTTAAAGACTTAAAGATTACTGAAGTTGATTTTTGTCCAACAGCTGAAGCACTGGCTAAATACTTCTATGATTATTTGGTTCAGAAGCTTAAAGAAGCAAATCTTGAGGAAGATATAAAAGTAGTTCAGATCACTCTCTGGGAAACAGCAACAGGTAAAGCAACTTATAAAGGTGAGTAGTATTTGGAAATAGTAAAACTTTTACCTGCAATATTTATTATGTTAATCTTTACAGGATTATATTTTTTTGTTGGTGTTAAGTTCATAAAAAAGTGGAGGAAAAAAGGTGGCAATCATTAAGCCATACAAAGGAATCCATCCAAAGATAGACCAAACAGTTTTTGTTGCTGAAAATGCTGTAATTATTGGAGATGTTGAGATAGGCAAAGATTCAAGCATTTGGTATAATGTAGTTATAAGAGGTGATGTTAATTACATTAGAATCGGGGAAAGAACAAATATCCAAGACGGAACTATTATTCACGTAGACCATAAAAGATATCCAACGATAATAGGTAATAATGTGACAGTAGGTCATAAAGTTATGCTTCATGCCTGCACGATAGAAGATTACTGTTTAATTGGGATGTCTGCAACTGTTATGGATGGTGTAATTGTAGGAAAATACTCAATAGTTGCAGCAGGAGCATTGGTCACACCCGGTAAAGTTATAGAGCCTTACTCTTTGTGGGCCGGAGTTCCTGCTAAATTTGTAAGAAAATTAACAGAAGAAGAGATAGCTTGGTTAGAAAAATCTGCTGAAAATTATGTAAAATATAAAAATAGCTATTTAGAAGAGGGATTAGGATGAATGAAACGTTTGAGCTTTTACTTGCAATTGTAATTTTTATTATCGCAGCGTTAGTAATTGTTGGTTTGATGGTATATTGGAGTAAAAACAACACAGTTGTAGATGAAAGAGATAAAAAATACTATGGTAGAGAGGTAGGAGATGAAAAGAGCAGACATAGTTAACAAAATAGCAAGAAATGAAAAAATAACGTTAGATAAAAAAGAGATAGCTACTATCGTAAATGAAACATTTGACTTAATCTCTGACTATTTAACAAATGATATACATGAAGGAAAAAAAGTGATGATTTCAGGCTTTGGGACGTTTGTCATTAAAAAAAGAAAAAGTAAAATCGGCAGGAATCCAAAAACCGGTGAAGAGAAGTTGATTCCCGACAGGCTTGGCATAACTTTTAAACCTGGCAAGCTTTTAAAGAAAAAAGTTAATTCAAAATAAATAATCGGAGCGTGGCGCAGGTGGTAGCGCACTGGCATGGGGGGCCAGAGGTCGCCCGTTCGAATCGGGTCGCTCCGACTTGTAAGCGAGGAACAAAAGGAGTAAATAGTGAAAAAAATAGTTTTTCTTACAAATGATGACGGTTATCAGTCAAAAGGATTACAGGCAATAAGAAATAGATTGATAGAAGAAAATTTTAGAGTAGTTACGGTGGCTCCGGATAGAAACATGTCCGGAACAAGCCATTCATTAACATTTACAAGACCATTAAAAATAGAAAAAATTGAAGAAGATTTTTACTGTATCGTAGATGGAACACCTGCCGACTGTGTCCATCTTGGATTGAATGTAATTCTTCAAAATCAAAAGCCGGATTTATTAGTATCAGGTATAAATACTGGACCAAATATAGGTAATGACGTTTTTTATTCTGGAACCGTTGGAGCAGCAAGGGAAGGAACACTTTTTGGCATTCCATCTGTAGCCTTTTCTGTAGGTTCTTCTAAGAATCCAAACTTTGAAGATGTGTCAAAAGTAGCTGTTAAAATAGTAAAAGCATTACTTATTAAAAACCTTCCAAAAGGGACATTCCTTAACGTAAACATTCCAACAATTCCGACAGAAAAAATAAAAGGATTTTTGCTTACAAAGCAAGGAAGAGGAGCTTTTAAAGAAGAAATCGTTAAGTATCTATCGCCTTCAAAGGAAGAGTATTACTGGATAGGTGGAGAAGAAGCACTATTGGAAGAATGCTCACCCGGCACAGATTACACAGCAGTAAAAGATGGATATGTATCTA
>NZ_ABZS01000097.1 GCF_000173615.1 Sulfurihydrogenibium yellowstonense SS-5
AAAATTTTACCAAAAATTGCTTAACAATCTCTTTCTCCGGATTTAAATCTTTAACCATTTGTAATATAAGAATATTAGTCCTGAAGAGTTTTTAAAAACATTTCACTAATACTTTCTTCTAAATCTTCCATATCTTCTATACTGATATCACTGAAAATCTTATTTAGCCTATGGATTATTTCTTCTAAGCTTTCAATGCTTTCAATTTCATGGATCAAATATAAAGTTGCATATAGATTATGAACTGGCTTATGTTTAACCATTTCCATCTTGTACACCTCTAAAAATAAATTTATTATACTCTTATTTTAGTGATTTTATGTTAAGAAAATATTAAGATTTTGTTAAGATTTATTAAAATCTGTTTAAAAGATTATCAATATAAGACAGACGCTGGTAAGATTATTACTGAAAAGAAAATGTCCTCACTTGTCAAGACCAATTTAAAGTAATTTCTTATTCCTAACATTTTAAGCTGCCTTTAACAAATCTTTAATTTTAGAGCCAAGCATTTCATCAGATAAATTGTAATAAACCATATCTGGGGTTTTATAGCCTATACTTGAATGTATCCTTTGACTATTATAAATCTCTATATACTGATTTATACCTTCTCTTGCTTCTTTTATAGTATTATAGCCTTTTGGATATACATTCTCATATTTCAATGCCCTCCAAAATCTCTCTATCACTGTATTGTCTATACTCCTACCATTTGCATTCATTGATATTTTTATACCGTTTTTCTCTAATATCTCTATATGTTCTTTTGATGTGTACTGGCTTCCTTGATCTGAATTGAATATCTCTGGTTTTCCGTATCTCTCTATTGCCTCTTCTAAAATGCTGGTTGTTAAATAGCTATCCATCGTATTGCCTAGCTTCCAGCTTAATACTTTCTTGCTATGCCAGTCTATTATGGTTGCTAAGTATGCATAGCCTTTCTCTAATTTAATGTAGGTTATATCACCGCTCCATATTTGGTTTGGTCTTTGTGTTGTAGTTATCTGCTCTAACAAATATGGATATTTCTTGTTTTCTTTGTTTAAAATGGTTGTTTTTGGTGGTGGATATAATGCTCTTATACCCATAAACTTATAAGTTCTACTTAACTTTCTCTTTCCTACTTTTATTCCTATGCTTTCTAATGCTTTCTGCATTCTTCTGGCACCATAATATGGATGTTCTGTATAGATTTTATCTATCGCATCTAATAAAATTTTGTCTTCTTCACTTGAAAATGGTTCTTTTTTAGTGTAATAATAAGCTGTTTTTGATATGCTTAGTAGTTCAAGTTGTCTGTTTAGTGATAGTGAAGGATTTGTTTGAGTTTTAGCTTGGACACCTTCACTGTTATCGATTAGAGTTTTTCCAATCAATAAGTCCAAGCTTTTTAGCTTTCCCTGTAGCCAATCTCTCTCTACGATTACTTTTCCTAATTTTTTTGCTAATTTTTCATTTTCTTCTTTTAGGTTTTCTATTTCTTGTTTGTATTCTTTTACAACTGAGCTTTTGTCAAATGCTAAGGCTGCATATTTTCTAAGAATTGTTTTTTCCAGTCTATAAGACTTTTAGGAAGAATGCCGTATTTGCTTGCTATTTCGTTTATGGTTTTGTTTTCTTGAAGTAGCTCTAAAACTACTTTTAGCTTAAAATTCTGGACTGTAATTTTTCCTGGTTCTTTTCATCTTAATGTCCTCCTTTTGTTAAATAGTTTACATTCATGGAATAAAATTTTTCAATTTTTTGGTTGCAATTTGCGAGGATATTATATTTTCTTAGTTTAAAAAAATTTTTGGTATATTTAATATACGATGACGGAAAAAGGTTGATTGATAAACATTAGAGGAAGGATAGCCTTAGATGTCATTCTGAGCGAAGCGAAGAATCTCATGTTTTTGTTTAATTTCTCACCTCTACTTATATATTTTAACATAGTTTGATGATATACCTTGGATTAGAAATCAATAATTTTTATAGAATTTTAAAAAGGAAGATTCTTAAGACTAAAGTTATTAGAATCATAGCCAAAGGCTGAGCAATAAATGAATTAGAGGAAAGATAATCTTTTATGTCGTTCTGAGCGATAGCGAAGAATCTGACACTTTTATTGAATTTTAAACCGGCCGTATGTGATAAAATTAATTAATAAAGCAACCCGAGGTCTTTAAAATGGAAACAGAAAGCAGTTGGATAGAGCTTGGTGGTATAATCTTTTTTACATGGATGGTTATAATAGTTGGATTGTTATGGGGGCTTTCAATAAAAGCAAGCTATAACGAAGAAAAACAAAAACAAAAGCAACAACAAGAGTTAAAAGATGGACAATCAAACCAAAACTCCTAACTATCCATTTATTGTCTTAACAGGATTTGGAATTATAGCTACGCTTATTTTCTTATTCATCTTTGTTTATCAAAAGTCTGTCTCTACAGTTAGAGAAAAAGCAATAATGGAAAGAGCATATCCAAAGGTAAAACCTCAAGAGTACTACTATGAGCTAAAGAACATTGCATCAAAAAATGGCTTTACAGTTTTAGATATTCAAACAGATACAAATTATTTTTTAATTCAACTTTATTCTAAAAACTATATAGAAAAAGCTAAAAATGTATCCTTATCCCTTCCACCCATGACAGTCATTACGCTATCTATCTATGACCTTGGAGATGGAACTGCAGTCGTAGGTAACAATCCATATTTATGGAGAGTTTTGGTTGAAGGGAAAGCCTCGGACTCTTTAGCTAAGGAATATTATGAGCTTGTAGATTTGATACTTAATGATGTATACTATTCTCTAAAAGAAAAGAAAAAGAAGCTATAAGGGGATGTCATGATAAAGTTTGGAACAGATGGATATAGAGCCATCATCGGAAAAGATTTCACTTTTGAAGTTGTAAGCCAAATAGCACAAGCTCATGCAGACTCTCTCAAAGAAAGAAACGGTAAAAAAATAATTATCGGATATGATACTCGTTTTATGTCCTCTGACTATGCAGAACTTGTTGCGGAAGTTTTTTCTTCCAATGGTTTTGAAGTAATTTTATCAAATTCTGTCTGTACAACACCGGCTTTATCTTACGCAGTCAAACATTTAAAAGCAGATGAAGGAGTTATGATTACAGCATCTCACAATGGGTATAAGTACAATGGATACAAGATAAAAGGT
Source organism: Sulfurihydrogenibium yellowstonense SS-5 (assembly GCF_000173615.1). Classification (GTDB taxonomy): domain Bacteria; phylum Aquificota; class Aquificia; order Aquificales; family Hydrogenothermaceae; genus Sulfurihydrogenibium; species Sulfurihydrogenibium yellowstonense. Next base: position 3,170 of record NZ_ABZS01000097.1, read on the forward strand.
AGCTACGGTGGTCCGGCAACACCTGAGATTATAAAAAGTGTAGAAGATAGAATAGGAAAGAATGGAGTTAAAACAGGTAAAAAAGATTGGCAGCTTTTTGATGTAAACAATTTATATTTAAATACAATAAAATCTTACTTTGATTATTCAATCTTTAAACAAAAAGAGCTAAAGCTTGTACACGACCCAATGTTTGCAACTTCCATAGGTATGTATAATAAACTTCTTGAAGATACATTTATTGACGTAATTCAGATTAACCATTTTAGAGACCCATACTTTGGATTTCATCATCCGGAACCGATAGATAAAAATTTATCTTTGTTAAAAGCTAAGGTGATAGCTACAGAAGCAGATATTGGTATTGCAAACGATGGAGACTCTGACAGAGTTGGAGTTGTTGCAGAAGATGGAGAGTTTGTAAATACGCAGATAGCATATGCTTTACTTTTATTGCATACAGTTAGAAATAGAAAAACAAAAGGTAGTGTAGTAAAAACTGTATCAACAACATATTTGGTTGACAGAATAGCAAAAAAAGAAAATATAAAACTTCACAAAACACCTGTTGGCTTTAAATACGTAGCTGATATAATGCTGAAAGAACAAGTAGCCTTTGGTGGAGAAGAGTCCGGAGGATATGGTTTTGGATTTCACATTCCGGAAAGAGACGGTATACTATCCGGTATGTTATTTTTAGAAATGATGATGCTTTACGGAAAACCACTAACAGAAATAATAAAAGACCTATTTAAAGAATTTGGAGAATCCTACTACAAAAGAGAAGACCTAAAAGTGGAAGGAGATAAAGGTATAAAGCTTGTAGAAGATTTGAAAAATAAAGAAATAAAGGAATTTGCAGGTTTAAAAGTCAAAGAAAAGGATTTAACAGATGGTGTTAAACTTATCTTTGAAGACGATAGCTGGGTACTATTTAGAGCATCAGGAACAGAGCCAGTTTTAAGAATTTACGTAGAAACTCCAAAATTAGAGCTTACAGAAAAAGTGTTAAATGAAGGAAAACAATTAATTTTATAAAGGAGAGTCGCTATGGAAGAAATGTATCAACCATTTGAAATTTTATTAACAGAAGAAGGAGAGCTTATAGTTTTAGTAGAGCCTGAAAAAAATTTAATGTCTCTTTTACAAAAAGAATCTCTAAACGTAGAAGTGGATATTGACGTAGATTATGATGATGAAGATGAAGAGCTTTATCTGCTGATAACTGCATATATAGATGGTGCAGAAATTTTCTTTGCACTGCCTTATGGTGAAAGCTGGGAAGTATTGGCAGAAAAAGGAGCTTTTACAGTGGCATTTATTTCTGAAGCTGACTTTGAAAAAGGCAACTCAGACAACACGCCTACAATGACAATTCAATTAGATGATTTATTGGTTGGATTTGTAGAAGGATGCCAAAGAACAGCTGAAGTCTTATTTGAGGAATGGGAAGAGTTTGGAATGGAATGATTGAGAAGAACATTTGCCAAAGTCCTAAGAGTATGACAGTTAAAGATTGAATAATTTAGAAGAAAGACGATGTATAGGGTGAGAAATTAAAGTTTAACAAGGAGATCCTTCGAACTTACGTCCGCAGGATGATAGAAAAAGGTTGAATGATAAACATTAAAGTAAGTAAGACCTTATTCGTTATTCTGAAGCCGGCGAAGAATCTCATGTTTTTGTTGAATTCCTCACCCGACGTAGAATTTTTTAATTTTGATTATTTAAATGGGAGTGATTTTAAGATGAAAATCGGAATTTGGTCAATAGAAGACATTACAGGTCCATTTGATACATTTTTGGCAGATGATGGAAATGTTTATGCTTTATTTGAGTATAAGAAGAAGGTAGTTGATAAACTTGTTAAAGATAAGCTTACGTATGAGCTGGAAATAATCGCATCCTATGAAGAAGCCGGACCAACTTTAGTTTTTTTAGTCATGACAGATGAAGCGGCATTTATAATACCCATTGCATATGGAGAGATACTTTATAAACTATTAGAAAGAGGATATATAGTCATAGGATTTTTATCTAAAGAAGATTATGAAAAAAGGGTTAAGAAACTTATTCCAATGGGTAAGATATTTCTAAGCGATAAACAAAAAGGGTTTGTTGAAGGATTTCTAAGAATGAATGAAATTTTCTTAGATGAATAAGTTAATCTATAAAAGGAAAGTTAATTTTTATGAAACAGACGCTCAGGGGATAGTACATCACTCAAACTATCCCCGATATTTTGAGGAAGCAAGGGGATATTATTTAGAACATATAGGTTTTCCATATCATAAATTAAGGGAAGAGCTAAGAGTTGATGTCGTTCTTCTGTCTTTAAACGTCCAATATCTAAAACCAGTCTATTTTGGCGAGGAGTTAGAAATCAGATTCTCTATCATAGAAAAGGATAAATTTTTCTTTAAATTTAAATATGAAGTTTTTTCAAATGAAGAATTAAAGACAGTTGGAGAGACGAAACACTGCTGTCTAAATAGAGATACAAGAAAAATAATTAAAATTCCACAAATTCTATACGAGAGAATGGTGTAAATTCTTATTTATGATTGTTCCAGCTGGGAATCTTACAATTGTCTTCAGGATTGCAGTAAGATTCTCCCTAATGTCATTGTACAGCCGGCGAAGAATCTCCGCTTTTTAACTACTACTTATTTACTGTAATGGCAATTCATGAATTACTTCTACTTTTGCTTTTTAAAAAAGAGCCCATCCGACTAAAGTCTTCAGAATGACGGTAAAAGGTTGAATTATAAACGTAAGAAAAGAGGATAGCCCTATTTATCATTCTGCAGCCGTCAAAAAATCTCTCACTTTTACCAAATTTCTCACCCGACGATTGATATTATTATCTTTAGTTTGTTTATTTTTTTTAGAATTTCTAAATCTTCTTTACTTTCTTTAATCAAGGTTAAATTTAAGTATGGCATACATGATAAGATATTAATAATAAAATTTTGTTTGGAGCAGACTAATATGAGTTTAGAAAAAGTTATAGATATAGCAAAAAAAGAGTTGAAAGGTTATGAATGGGAAATTTTTTATTTAAAAAATAAAAAGTTAAAATCTCAATCAAACGACCTTAAACTTGATAAAGTATCAGTTT
>NZ_ABZS01000096.1 GCF_000173615.1 Sulfurihydrogenibium yellowstonense SS-5
AGTTGGTTTTTTCTTTTCTGTTTCCTCTCTTTTTCTTTTTTCTAACAAAAACAATGCAAAGTCTTCAACTTCTTTTATTAAATCTTCTGGTAATTCTTTTATAATATCCTCTAATTTTTTAGCTTCTCGCATGATTTTTTATCTCTAATATTAAGGTTATTAACCAGCCTTAAATAACTCTCCTAACACCTTCCATACACATCATTAAATCTTACAATATCATCCTCTTCCACATACTCACCAACTTGTACTTCTATTAGCTCTAACGGAATCTTTCCTGGATTAACTAATCTATGTTTAGTTGTTTTTGGAACATATATACTTTCATTTTCATGAACAAAGTATTCTTTTATCCCTCCGTTTTCTTCTAAAACTACTTTTGCAGTACTTTTCATCATTATCCAGCGTTAGCTCTTTGCAAAAATTATAACTTATTCGAAAATTTGCTTTTTAGAAAATTTTGAATTATACTTATAATAAAAATTTCTAAAAGGAGGTATTTTTCATGAAAAAAGTTTTATTAGCGGGAGTATTAGCAGTGTCTATGGTAATGTCTAATGCGTTTGCAGATGGAAAAGCAGCTGGAGCAGCGGCAGCCGGATCTTCAAGCTCAGCTGGAGCGGCAACAGGCACTGCAGCTGGGTCTGCAGGTGTAGGAGCAGGGGGGGCAGCGGCAGGAACAGCAGTTGGAGCTACATCAATTACAGCAGCAGCGATTCCAGCTGCAATAATAGCAGCAGGAGCAGCGGCAGCAGCAGCGATAGCATCATCATCCGACAGTTCACCAACTCATACAACTACATCACATCATTAAACCAGCTACTATATAGAAATTATACCCAACCTCCCTCCTTTATGGGGGGTTTTTAATTATATAATCAAGGATGTATAAGTGAAAAAACATACTATAGTTGCAGGTATTGGTTTATTTACATTAGTATATCAGTCATTAGCTGTTGAAAATTTTCCAATAACCACTGATTTTGGAAGGACTGGATTAATATCAATCCCTTCAGCTTACACAATTCAAGATGGTAATTTGCTTTTTGGATTTTCAAGAACCTATCCATACACAAGAGGCTTTCTTGGATTTGGATTTATTCCAAGGTTTGAGGGTGGAATAGTAATCACTCAAATTGATAATATAAGTTTTAAAAATGACCCAGTATGGAAAAATTATGGAAAATACAAAGACAAAGCTTTCTTTGCAAAATTTCAATTAATTCCTGAAACTGAAACATTGCCAGCTTTAGCCATAGGGTACGATGATTTTCATGGTACTAAACTTTTTGAGACTAAATACATAACAGCCACAAAATTTGTTGATTTTGTAATTCCTCAGAATATAACTATTGGATATGGTTCAGGTAAGCTTGACGGAGTTTTCGGTGGGACAGAAATCTTGCTGCATCCAAAGGTTTCTTTTTTGGCGGAATATGCACCATATAAAACAGAAAAAATGATAGGTTTTAGACAAAAAAAACTAAAAAATTCTGAAAAAGTAAATTATGGAATAAATTACCATCCATATAAGTGGTTAAGCGTTAGTGGCTATGTTGAGAGGCAAGATTTAGGATTTACAATATCCTTAAATGCTCCTTTGGGCGGCGGTTTACCTAAAATTCCTAAGCATTTTATTCTATCTGAAGAAGACGTAAAAGAAATAAAAGAAGGCAAACAAGAATCTTTTTATGCTAAAGCACTGGAAAGGTTAGACTTAAAATATGCAGAGGTATGGCAGGATGGAGATGTACTTAATATCGAATATTCTAACAAAGGTTATCTATTTGAAAGCATTGCGTTAAAAAAAGCCCTTGATGTTTTAAGAGTTACATATTTTCCTGGTGTAAAGACAGTCAGGATAATTATAAAAGAAAATAATGTGCCTATAACATCTATAGAAATTCCTGGATATGTCGTTAACGCTTATCTAAATAAAAAGGTAGAGTTAGATTATTTACTTCAAAAAACTAAATCGACCATAGCTCCGGATTACAAGCCAAAATATAGCTTTATTTTTGATAAGCCTGAGTTATCCGGCAACGTAAAAATAAGAACATTCCTTAATGACCCATCAGGAGCTTTTAAATACCAATTGTCTTATGATATAGGAATAAAAGAAAATTTACTGAATAACTTTAGTCTAACTTCCACATTATCTATACCAATAATAAATAACATTTCAACCATCAACCAACCTTTGATGAACCCACCAGTTAGGTCAGATGTTGCTGATTATTTAAAACAAAAAAAACCAAGATTGTATAATCTATCTTTCAACTACTTAGAAAATATAGGGAAAATTTTGCCCAGAACATTCGCTACTGTATCTGCCGGGTATAATGAAATGATGTTTGCCGGAGTAGGTGGAGATATTCTTCATTTTGTTGGTGATGGAAGGCTTGCTTTTGGGGTTGGCGGCGATTATGTCTACAAAAGAGACCCTGAAAGTATTTTTAAACTTAAAAATGATAGATTTCACGATTATTATCTTAATTTCTATTATAGCTTTAAAGAACCTGAGATTAAAGTAAATATAAAGATGGCAAGGTTTTTAGCTGGGGATGAAGGTGTTAGATTTCAGGTTTCAAGAGTTGTAAAAGGTTTTGAAATAGGTTTTTGGTGGACTAAATCCAATACTAACAAACCTCAATTTTATGGAGATAATAGAGGATATTCAGATAAAGGAATTTTTATAACCATACCATTTAGAGTTTTCTTCACAAAAGACACTTATCAAACAGCAAGTTATAGTCTTTCTCCTTGGACAAGAGATGTTGGACAGCTCTCTTATCGCCCTATAGACCTATACAACACAGTAAGACCAAAACTTCCTTTTTATTTGTTAGATACTTATGATGAAAAGGAGTAAGAGATGAAATATAGTCAGCATATACTTTATTGACGTCTTTCATACGTAATATCATGCATGGTATAATAAAAGTTAATAATAATTACCTCGGGCAAGAAATTCAATAAAAGTAAGAGATTCTTCGCGTAGAATGACAAATAAGACTATCCTTTCTATGATGTTTATTATTCAACCCTTTCCTGTTATTATTAGTACTCTATTCCGAAGCATCTAATTTTTAAACTCTATAAAAATCACTTATTTTTCACCCAAATTATGTTATAATGAAAATTAATAATAACAGTTAGATGAGTAGTGATAGACTTTATAAATATATCGAAGAGATTTTTTAATTGATGTTCTCAGGATTATAAGAGAGTAAAACAGTAAGAGATGAAAAATTTCAAAAAGTGCGAGGATAATTTAAATTTAAATCCAAAAAAAATCCTCAATATCTTCTATACTACTGTCTTTTAATGTTAAATAATATATGTGATATAATAAACAATGCCTTTTTACATATCAGGGGGAATCAAATGAAGATACAGCTGCGTGTATTGTTTTTTATCATTAGCATATTTTCATTTCTTTACGCACAGGAAGGTGGGGGTATATCTTTACCATCGCAAAATACTGGGAATGTTCCATATGTAAATCTTCCACCATCAGAGGTTCTTCAAAAACTTAAAGAAAATCAAAATATTTTAAAAGAAAATAAAACCATAATAAACAAAGAGCAAATTCAAAATCAATTAACAGGGCTAGAGGAAAATCAAGAAAATGAACAATTTAAAGAAGAAGTAAAGCAAACAGAAACAAATAATTTGGCTGCTAAAGAATCATCGGAATTAGAAACAAATATTAATAATCTTTTTAAAGATATATTAAAAAATAAAAAATTAGAGCAGTTTGGATATAACTTCTTTAAAAAATCTACTAAATCTATTTCCCCGGTTGGTGATGATTACATACTGGGACCTGGTGATTCTTTAAAAGTTTACGTGTGGGGTGATCCCGTTGACCTTATGGCTATCAATAGAGATTTTAGCCTAAAAGTATCTTCAGATGGTACTGTTTATGTTCCAAATGTAGGAATGCTTCAGGTAAGTGGCTTAACCTTGGGTGATTTCAAGAAATTAATTACATCAAAGCTGTCTTCTAAATTTAAAAACCTAAAAGTTGATGCTACTGTAGAAAAAATAAGAAAGTTTAACATTTACTTAACCGGATTTGTAAACTCTCCGGGTATGAAAACTGTCGATGCATTAGATACATTGGTCGATGCTTTAATATTTGCTGAAGGTGTTTCAAAAAATGGTAGTTTAAGAAATATCGAAATTAAAAGAAAAACTGCTTTTGGAATATCTGTTATAAAGGTTGACCTATACGACTTGTTTATTAAAGGATATCCAATAGATATTAAACTAAAAGATGGAGATGTAATTTATGTTCCACCGATAGGTAATGTTGTTGCAATAGCCGGAGAAGTAAAAAGACCTGCAATATATGAGCTAAAAAATGAAAATTCTTTAGATGAGATTCTTGAATTTGCTGGAGGTATAAACCCATCATCAAGCGAGGTTTTTGTTAGACTGATGAGATATTCTAAGGACGGAATTGTTATCAAAGAAGGAGCATTAAATGATAAAACATTTTTAAAAACAAGGTTAGAAAATGGTGATTTTGTCTTAGTTGGTAAAAATCCAGGGGTCCTTGAAAATGGCGTAGATTTAACCGGTGAAGTTTATTATCCCGGAATTTATTCAATAAATGATACTCCAGATTTAAAAACACTCATAGAAAAAGCCAAACCATTAGTAAATGCAAAAAGTATTGTGATTACGGATGTTAAAAAGCAACAATTTTATACAACAGTAGAAGATGTTTTATATGGGAAAAGTAATTATAAGTTTTCCGGTAAAGAAAAAGTAGCAGTCTTAAGTAAATTTTTAGAAGAGCCTGTGTACATAACAGGTGAAATTGAAGAATCTAAAACAATTCAATATTATCCAGAAATTACCCTGCTGGATGTAATTAAAGATATTAAGTTTCAAGACAAAATAGAAAATTTAAAAGTTCGTATTTACAATCCCAATGAAGATAATAACGTAAAGGAATTAAGCATAGAAAACCAAAGCCAAAAAAAGGAAAAAATTGAGTTGAAACCAGCAAAAATTATTTATCTTTATGATTTGCTTATTAAAGGTATCGGAAATATTAAACTTAAACCTGGTACTATTGTAATGATAGTTAAAAAAGACAAAAATGAAAAAGCTCCATCTGTAATAGTTACAGGTGAAGTTGTTAATCCGGGTAAGTATGAAATAGAACCCGGTAAAACCACGCTTTATGATGTTTTAAAGTTGGCAGGTGGATACAGAGAAAACGCATTCCCTCAAGGTTTAATCTTTATTAGAGAATCTACAAAAAGACTTCAAGAAGAAAAATTAGAAACTACTTTAGCTATCTTGGAAGAGGAGATTATTAAGTCAAAAAATAGATACGCTTTTTCTGACGAAGCAGAAAGTAAAGCTGCAATGATGGCAATTCAAGACCAGGCAAGACAAATAGAACTTCTTAAAAAGAAAGCATTACTTGGGCTTGGAAGAATTTCTCTTGATATTCCACCACTATTAGAAGATCTAAAAAATTCTAATCAAAACATAACGCTTGAAGATGGAGATACAATCATAGTTCCACCTAAACCAAACTACGTGTTAGTGCTTGGAGATGTTTATAATCAAATATCATTGCCATACATAAAAGATTATAGGCTAAAAGATTATTTGGATATGGTTGGCGGTCCCACAAGGACTGGTAACTTAAACGACCTTTATATAATAAAAGCTAACGGCAGAATAGTCTCAGCACAAAATTATGGCGGAAGATTTTTGTTATGGTCCGGAATTATGGATTATAAGTTAAGCGAAGGTGATACAATCGTGGTTCCAACAGAGCTAAAAATACCTATAATGTGGAGACCATTATTAAAGGATATAGTACAAATTATATTCCAGTCAATATCAACAGCAGTACTGGCTAAGAGGTTGTAAAATGCAAGAAAACAAAGCGCTTAAAAACCAAGAAATTTGCCAAGAAGATGAAATAGATTTATTTGAGCTTTTTCACATCATATGGAATAACAGATTTTTTATCGCAAAAATAGTATTTGGAATTACAATACTTACAGCTATTATTTCATTTATTCTTCCAAAGACTTACACATCAGAATCTGTAATAGTCCCTGTTACAAAATCTTCCTCCGGTAGCGGTCTTTCGGCTATTGCCGCAATGGCAGGCTTACCTGTGGGTGGAGATCAAGCAACTGCAAATGTTGTAGCAGTATTAAATAGCAATACTTTAAGAGAAAGGGTTGTCAAAGACCTAAATTTATTAGATGAAATTTTAAAAGACAAAAAGAATGAGTTTAAAAGACCATACCAAGAAGCAGGAATAAGATTAAAAAACAACATCAAGATAAATGAAGACAAAAAAAATGGAACTATAAAAATTGAGGTAGATTGGAAAGACCCAGATAAAGCACAAAAAATAAATGAGAGCATAATAAAAAACCTAAGACAG
>NZ_ABZS01000095.1 GCF_000173615.1 Sulfurihydrogenibium yellowstonense SS-5
AGCTTGCAGATAAAACCCATTTAGCATTTAAAGAGCTTTGGAGAAAGCTTAATATAAGCTACGATAGATTTATCAGAACCACAGACCCAGACCACATAAAAGCAGTTCAATATATTTTTCAAAAATGCTATGAAAATGGAGATATCTATCTTTCTGAATATGAAAGCTACTACTGCGTTGGATGTGAAGAGTTTAAAACAGAGACAGAGATAAAAGATTATGATTATAAATGTCCTATCCACTTAAAACCTTGTGAAAAAGTCAAAGAAGAAAGCTACTTTTTCAGATTATCTAAATACACAGATAAACTTCTTGAATTTTATGAGAAAAACCCGGAGTTTATTCAACCAGATTTTAGAAAAAATGAAGTTGTTTCATTTGTAAAACAAGGATTAAAAGACCTTTCTGTATCAAGGAAAAGAGACCGTGTAGCATGGGGTATCCCTGTTCCTTTTGACCCATCTCACACCATTTATGTATGGTTTGATGCACTTACTAACTATCTAACAGCTGTTGGATATCCGGAAAACCTTAACGAGTTTTGGCCTGCTGATGTTCATATAGTTGGTAAAGATATTTTAAGATTTCATGCTGTATATTGGCCGGCATTTTTAATGAGTGCAGGACTTGAAATTCCCAAAAAAGTCTTTGCTCATGGTTGGTGGACGGTAGAGGGTCATAAAATGTCTAAATCTCTTGGAAACGTAGTAGACCCATTTAAAGCAGCAGATGAGTTTGGCGTTGACCAACTTAGATACTTTTTATTAAGAGAAGTTCCGTTTGGGCTTGACGGTGATTTTTCTAAATCAGCTGTAATAAATAGAATAAACTCAGACCTTGCAAACGACCTTGGCAATCTTATATCAAGAAGCTTAACAATGATTCATAAATTCCAAAACGGAAAAATAGAAAGACCTTCTATTTTCAAAGAGATAGAAGAAGAGTATAAAAATGTTTATTCTAAAACCTTGGAAAATTATAAAAATTTTATTCAAAGGTTAGAATTTAGCAAAAGTCTTGAAGAGGTTTGGCAGTTTATAGATTGGCTTAATAAATATATTGTAAAAGTAGAACCTTGGAAGTTAAACAAAGAAGATAAAGAGTATCTAAAGACAACACTTTACACACTTGTAGATGGAATATATACTGTTGTATGGATGTTAAACCCATTTATGCCGCAAAAAATGGCAGAAGCTTTAAATATGTTAAACATTAATGAAATCAAAAAAGATATTAAGCCTTATAGCTTTCCGGCAGAAATTGCTATAAATCAAGTAGTTCCATTATTCCCAAGAGTTGAGATAAAGGAGGAAGAAAAAAAGATGGAAGAGGTAAAAAAAGAGGAAGTAAAACAAGAAGAATACATCACTATTGATGATTTTGCAAAAATAAAAATGAGAGTTGGAAAAGTGTTAGAAGCTGAAAAAGTTGAAAAATCAGATAAACTTTTAAAGTTAAAAGTAAGTCTTGGAGATGAAGAGAGAACAATAGTTTCAGGTATTGCACAGTATTACGAGCCTCAGGAGCTTATAGGTAAAAATGTAATCGTTCTTACAAATTTAAAGCCAAGAAAAATCTTTGGAATAGAGTCTCACGGTATGTTATTGGCGGCAAAAGATGGAGAAAGATTGACAGTACTAACTACAGATAAAGATGTTGAGGTAGGAAGTCCGGTTTCTTAAAGCTTAAAGAGGTTAAAAAGACTCTATGAAAAAAATTAGATTAGCCTTAGCACAGATAAATCCAGTAGTTGGAGATTTTGAGTATAACTATAATAAAATCCTTGAATTTATTGAAAAGGCAAAAAAATTAGAAGCAGACATAGTAGCTTTCCCTGAACTTGCTCTTACAGGATATCCACCAGAGGACCTTATTTTAAAGCCAAGTTTTATTGAAAAAAATCTTTACTACTTAGAAAAACTAAAAGAAAATGTTGATAACATCATTGCAATTGTAGGATTTATAGACAAACAAGAAGATGTTTTTAATGCTGCCGCTGTGATTTACAATAAAGAAATAGTCGGAGTGTATCACAAGCAGTTTCTGCCAAACTACGGTGTATTTGATGAAAACAGGTACTTTCAAAAAGGAGATGGGCTATTACTTTTATCAATAGATAATTATAAAGTCGGAGTATCAATCTGTGAGGATATATGGTATCCAGAAAATCCAGTCAATGATTATGCTATTCTTGGTGCTGAAGTAGTGATTAATATAAACGCATCTCCTTACTCACAAGGAAAAGTCAAAAGAAGAGAAGAGATGTTAAAGGTTAGGTCAAGAGATAATCTAATTTCTATAGCATATGTTAATATGGTAGGTGGTCAAGATGAGCTTGTTTTTGATGGAAACAGCTTAATTTTAGATACACAAGGTGAGATATTAGCAAAAGCAGAATCCTTTGAAGAAGAGTTATTATTGGCAGATATAGACCTTGACGAGATTTTTAGACTTCAGCTAAAAGATAACAGACTTAAAAATTTAAGATACTTAAAAAAACCTATAAATGTAAAAGAGATTAGATTAGACTACAAAATCAAAAATAAAAATAATCAAATATCTCAAAAGATAGCACTTGATAGAAAAGAGATAGAAGATACTTATAAAGCTTTGGTTGTTGGGCTTAGAGATTATATAAACAAAAATGGATTTAAGAAAGTTGTCATTGGATTAAGCGGGGGAATAGATAGTTCACTTACAGCTTGCATAGCAGTTGATGCACTTGGAAAAGAAAATGTTAAAGGTGTTTTAATGCCTTCACAGTATACTTCAAAAGAATCTATAGAAGATGCTTTAGAGCTTGCTAAAAATCTTGATATTGAAACATTTACCATTCCAATAAAAAATATTTTTGATAAATACTTAGAAGAATTTCAAGAAATATTTAAAGGCTTAAAACCAGACACAACAGAAGAAAATCTTCAAGCAAGAATCAGAGGAAATATTTTGATGGCGTTATCAAATAAATTTGGTTGGATAGTTATCGCCACAGGAAATAAAAGCGAGATGAGCGTAGGATATTCAACACTGTACGGCGATATGGTAGGTGGATTTGCAGTTTTAAAAGATGTACTAAAAACAAAAGTCTATGAGCTAAGCTATTACAGAAATTCTATATCAAAAGTAATACCGGATAGAGTTTTAACAAAACCACCATCAGCAGAACTTAGACCAAATCAAACAGACGAAGCAGAACTTCTTCCATATCCTATTTTAGACCAAATTATACAGTTTTACGTAGAACAGGACTTAACAGTTGAAGAGATTGTAAAGCTTGGCTTTGAAGAGAAAGATGTAAAGAAGATAATAAATCTTATAGATAAAAACGAATACAAAAGAAGACAGGCACCAATAGGAATAAAGATTACAGAAAGAGCATTTGGAAAAGATAGAAGAATGCCGATAACAAACAGATATAAGGAGTTTTAAAATGGATTTACACTATCTTTTCTTAAGCTTGGCTATAATTCTTTTTGTTGGAAGAGTTTTTGGAGATATTTTCAATAAATTTGGTCTTCCGGGAGTTTTAGGAGAGATTTTAGCAGGTGTTATACTTGGTTCAAGCGTTCTTGGAATTGTCTCTCCAAATGAGATCATAAAAGTTTTAGCAGAAATAGGAATTATATTACTTTTATTTAAAGTTGGTCTTGAAGCAGATTTTCATCAGCTAAAAAAAGTTGGAATTTATGCTTTTATCGTTGCTTTTGTTGGAGCTTTCACTCCAATGCTTCTTGGCACGTTGATTAGCTACTATATTTTAAATCTTTCTATGACAACATCTCTTTTTATCGGCGGTACTCTTACGGCTACAAGTATAGGTATTACAGTTAAAGTTTTAGATGACTTAGGAAAATTAAATGAAAGATTTGCTCAAATAGTTCTTGGTGCTGCTGTTCTTGATGATATTATTGGTGTGATAGTTTTAGCGGTTTTATATGAATATGCAAAAAAAGGAAGTATAGACATAAACGGAGCTGTAATCTTAATATTTTATATAGCCACATTCTTTATATTAGCCCCGATTGTTGCTAAAATTCTTGCAAGGTTGATAAATATTTTTTACGAAAAGCTTAAAAGTGATGAGTTTATTCCTGTTGCTATTATGTCAATGGTTTTTTTCTTTGCTTTTTTATCCCATGAAGTTGGCTCCCCGGAAATCCTTGGAGCCTTTACAGTCGGACTTGCCCTTTCAAGGCGGTTTATAATTCCATTTGCACTTTTCTTAAAAGCTGAAGAGAAAGAAAAAATGATTATAAAAATAGAACATTCTACATTACCAATTGTTTCAATCTTAACACCGATATTTTTTGTATCCATAGGACTAAGTTTAAACTTGAAGGTTATAGATTTTACTTCAATAGATTTTTGGAAAATCTCCATTTTGTTATTGATTGTGGCATTTGTCAGTAAGCTAATTTCAGGATTTTTTATTAAAGGTAGTTTAAATGAGAAAATATTAATAGGATTCTCAATGCTTCCAAGGGGTGAAGTTGGATTAATCTTTGCAGAAATAGGCAAGCAATCTAAACTTTTTGATGATATGCTCTATGCAAGTGTAATATTTGTAGTTGCAATTACTACATTAATAGCTCCAATCAGTTTAAAGATTCTTGGAAATAAAAGAAAGCAGAAAGAGTTGTTTTAAATCTTCTATTTACTATTATACCTTGGATGAGAAATTAGTGATATTTATAAAATTTAAAAAATGAGATCCTTCGGCCTTACGGCCTCAGGATGACACGGAAAGGTAAGCTTATAAAAATTTTAGAACACCCTTTAAAAATTGAGAAAAAAAGGAGATTCTTTCTATGGCTTTAGAATTACGGTCAATATGTTAATTAATTTTAATGCTTAGTTAAAATTTGAAAGCACTTTCTGCTTTCGTTGCTTTGGTTTTACGATCAACTTGGACAGTTTCGGTGCATATTGGGCAAAAAGTATACCTATCAAAGCCATAAAAAATATGTATACACCAAAAAATGATAAATACGCTGCCGGAGATAGCTTTGATATAACTATTGAAAATTCGCCTCTATTGATTATTGAGAATCCTGCTGTAATAGAAGCTCTTTTAGATAGTCCGTATATTTTACCCCCGATGTATCCGGTTAAAAATTTACCAACTGTAGAAATAACGATTAGAATTACCAAGGTCAAAATAGTTTTAGTGTCTAATAATTTTTCATCTAATATAATATTTGCACCAAATAGGAAGAAAAATATAGCAACAGCAAGGTCTCTAATAGATAACATACTTTTTTCAACTTCTTCTGATTTTCCGGTTTCAGAAATTAACATACCTATCAAGAAGGCTCCCAATGCTTCAGATAAACCAAGTGAGTAAGTCAGGCCTGCAAAAGTTATAAGACCTCCGAAAACAAACAATATAAATAAATCCTCGTTTAATATCTTGTCAATCAATAAAGCAAGCTGATTTTTAAAGGTCATTGAGATTAGAAATACAAAGGAAAATGCTGCTAAGATTTTTAATGCTATTATTCCGATTGCAATTCCTTCTATATTTTGTCCCGATAAAAATCCTGCCAAGACAGCCAACATTATCGGAGCAATAATATCTTCAAAGACCATTAAACCAAGGATCATTTCTGTTTCCGGGTTTGCAATTCTTTTCTCATCTACAATTATCTTCGAGGTTATGGCTGATGAAGATGCATATGCTATTGCACCCCCTAATATAGAGACCAAAAACTCAAATCCTAATATATTTAAAACAACTACCGGAACGAGAAAATTGAAAAATAAGTCTATAAAGCCAACAACCCATATTCTCTTTGCAACATCAATTGCTCTCGCAATATTAAATTCAAGTCCTAAATAGAAAAATAACAATACAATCCCTATTTCACTTAAATGTTCCAAGGTTTTATCTTCGTGAACATATTTTCCGAAAATAATTCCAATTAATATAAAAAGTATGATTGTTGGAAATTTTAAGAATTTTCCAATTAAACCAACGATAAATAAAACTAATGTAATTAATCCAAGGCTTAATAAAAAATTTACCGATGTATATTCCATTATCTTATCTCACAAGCAGAGTAAAAGATTTCATAGAATTTCTCTATTTGTTGCTTATTTCCAACTAATACAATAATATCTCCTTCTCTTAAAATTTCATCCGGTGAAGGATTGGTTATTGTTAAATCTCCCCGTATGATAGCAACGATTGATGCTCCGGTTTTTTTTCTTATTTCAGATTCTTTTATGCTCTTGTTTACAAGAGGAGAGACTTTTTCCAAAGAAATCCATTCGATTATGAGATTTTTTAAGAACATTTCCTTTTCTTCTTTTGCTTCAGGTTTAAAGAATGTGCCCATTAATACAGAACCAAGCTGATTTGCTTCCTCCTCGTTAAGCACAAAAGAACATACAGGTTCATCGAAATCACCCTTTTCAAAAAAGTAGATTTCTCT
>NZ_ABZS01000094.1 GCF_000173615.1 Sulfurihydrogenibium yellowstonense SS-5
GGTTTTTCTGCCAAGAAGAAAGAAGAAGGCTGTAGAACTTCTTCCATTCCTTTTTCTGTCATGTTAAAGACTGCAAGCTCTCCGGAAGAGCCAAATCTGTTTTTTATCACTTTTAAGATTCTGTAAGCATAACCTCTTTCACCTTCAAACTGGGCTACTGTGTCTACCAAATGCTCTAAAACCTTTGGACCTGCGATACTTCCTTCCTTTGTAACCTGACCTACTATCAAGGATATTATTGATTTAGATTTTGAAATTTCTGTTATTTTACTGCTTACATACTTAACCTGACTTACAGAGCCGGCTGGAGATTCTAAATTTTCTGAATAGACAGTTTGAACAGAATCTAAAACTATCAAATCCGGTTTGATGTTTTCAATAGCTTGTAAAATTGCTTCAAGATTTGTCTCAGATAAAATATAAAGATTTTCTTTTAGAGCATTTAATCTTTCTGCTCTAATGTAAATCTGATACTGAGATTCTTCAGCTGATATGTATAAAACTTTTTTATCATTTGCAAAGTAAGATGAGATTTGTAAAAGTAGTGTAGACTTACCAACCCCCGGCTCACCGGAGACAAGGACAACCTGACCATCTACAAATCCACCGCCAAGTGCATTATCTAAGCTTTCAAATCCTGTTGAATATCGCTTTACTTCTGCTTCTTTTTTTAGCTTTGTTATTGGCAATGCTTGAGAAGTTGATTGTGGTTTGAAAACTGTTTTTGTATCTTGTTTTATCTCTTCAACAACAGAATTATACGCACCACATACAGAACACCTTCCTACCCACGTTGGATAGGTTGCCCCACACTCATTACATACATAAATTGTTTTTACCTTATTTTTCTTCATTTTGCATATACTTTAATGCTTCCATTTTTGCTACTTTATCACAGTATTCGTTCTCAGGATGTCCGTTATGTCCTTTAATCCAATATGCTTTTACATTATGTCTTTGTAAAAGCTGGTCTAATTTTTGCCATAAATCTATATTAAGCACATCTTTCTTATTTGACGTTTTCCAGCCGTTTTTCTTCCATTTCTCAAGCCAGCTGTTTATACCATCAACTACATATTTACTATCAGTGTAAAGCTCTATATTATAGCTATTTTTAATCTTTTCAAGGGCTTTTATTACTGCCATCAATTCCATCCGATTGTTCGTAGTTAGCTTTTCTCCACCTTTTACGACAGCTTTTTTCTCTCCGTCTGTTATGATACTACAATAACCACCAGGTCCTGGATTTCCAAGACTTGAACCATCGGCAAAAATTTTTAGTGTTTTCATCTTTCCCTTGATGTTTAAAATTTAAATTTGGTAAAATCTTATCAAAAAAGAGGAGAAAACTCAATGATAAAGGCAGTTTTAACAGACATAGAAGGCACAACAACGCCTATCTCTTTCGTAAAAGATGTATTGTTTCCTTATTCTTATGAAAAAATGGAAGAATTCGTAAAAAACAATCTTCAAAATCCACAAGTACAAAAAATTATAGAAGATGTAAAGAAAGAGATTAATAAAAGTGATGCTTCTTTGGAAGAGGTGATAGAAATTCTTAAAAGTTGGATAGTTGAGGATAAAAAAATTACTCCTTTAAAAGAGTTGCAAGGGCTGATTTGGGAAGAGGGCTATAAATCTGGTAAACTGCAGGGCTTTGTATATCCAGATGCTTATAATAAGTTAAAAGAATGGTTTTGTTCTGGAATAAAGATTTTTATATATTCTTCTGGCTCTGTAAAAGCTCAAAAGCTTTTGTTTTCTTATACAAATTATGGAGATTTAAATTATCTATTTTCTGGCTATTTTGATACCAACATCGGAAATAAGAAAGATAAACAGTCTTATGTAAAGATTGCAAAGGAGATAGGGTTTAATCCTTCAGAGATTTTATTTTTATCAGATAATTCGGATGAAATAATAGCAGCTGCTTCTGCTGGATATAATGTTATTAGACTTGTAAGACCGTTAGATGCTGAGTACATAGATAATTTTCCTTACAAACAGGTTGAAAGTTTTGATGAGATAGAGATTGGGAGGTTGTGAGTGTGGGATTAAGCTATCAGAAAATGGTATAATTATCAAGCATCAGGCAATTACGTCTTTGCCTGTCATTCTGCAGCCGACGAAGAATCTCATATTTTTTCTTTTCAAGTCAAAAAATCAAAAAAGAGATCCTTCAGACTTCGTCCTCAGGATGACAAGGAAAGGCAAATTTAAAAAATTTTGGAACACCCTCAGTCCACAGGATGACAGAGAAAGTGAAATAGTATAGGCAATCATGAATTGCCCATACACATTATACGTTAACGATTACCTTATTGGTTATTCTGTGGCTGGCAAATTCTACCTTCTGCTTACAAACTCTTCTAACTTCTCTTTAAACTCATCTACTGATATATTCTCATCTACGCCTAAAATTTCAAGAAGCTTTCCTATGCTTATCCATTTTTTCAATACCATTCCCTGGGTAAGAAGCTTTTCAAATGGTTCATCTACAGATACTAAACCTATATCCTTCAAAAACTTAGTGAAAAATCTCGAATATAAAAGATGTAAAACAGCATGCTCTATACCGCCAATGTATATATCAACCGGCATCCAGTAGTCAACTTTTTCTTTATCAAAAGGAAGTTTGTCATTTTTTGGGTCGCAGTATCTTAAAAAGTACCATGAACTGTCAACGAATGTATCCATTGTGTCTGTTTCTCTTTTTGCCGGCTTTCCACACTTAGGACAGGTTGTATTGACAAACTCTTCTACCTTTGACAACGGAGATCCACCAACTCCTGTAAATTCTACATCCTGCGGAAGGACAACAGGTAAATCTTCTTCTGGCACCGGAACTATTCCGCAATCATCACAGTAAATAATAGGTATAGGAGTACCCCAGTATCTTTGACGAGAGATGTTCCAGTCTCTTAGTTTATAGTTTATCGTTTTCTTTCCTAAACCTTTTTCTTCTAAATATTTTGTAATCTCTTGCTTTGCTTTTGAAGATTCAAGTCCGCTAAATTCTCCTGAGTTTACCAAAATTCCTTCTTCTTCTTCATACGCTGATTTTTCAAAATCCCACTCTTTATCTTTTGGCTGTACTACTACTTTTATAGGAAGATTATATTTTTTTGCAAACTCAAAATCTCTTTCATCATGAGCCGGAACTGCCATAATTGCTCCTGTTCCATATCCCCAAAGTATATAGTTTGCTGCATATATAGGAATCTCTTCTTTTGTAAGTGGATTTATTGCATACTTTCCTGTAAACACGCCTTCTTTTTCTTCAACAATTCCCCTTTCTTTTGTAGACATTGATTTGATTTTATCTACGAAAGCTTTAACTTCTTCAAAATATGGAGTATCTTTTGCAAGGTCTAAAACAAGCGGATTTTCTGGTGCCAATGCCATAAACGTAACGCCAAAAATAGTGTCTGGTCTTGTTGTAAAAACTTCTATGTAGTCTGATGAGCCTTTAACCGGAAATTTTATCGTTGCTCCTTCTGATTTTCCTATCCAATTTTCTTGCATAATCAAAACTTGTGAAGGCCATTTGCCTTTTAGTTTTTCTAAATCTTCAAGAAGTCTTTCTGCATAATCTGTTATCTTTAAATACCAAGACGGAATTTCTTTTTGAACAACAGAAGTTCCACACCTCCAACATTTTCCTTCAATAACTTGTTCGTTTGCCAATACTGTTAGGTCATGTGGACACCAGTTTACGATTGCTGATTTTCTGTATGCAATTCCTTTTTCAAACATCTTTAAGAATATCCATTGATTCCATTTATAATATTCCGGATTGCAGGTAGTCACTTCTCTGTCCCAATCATAAGAAAATCCAAGCCTTTTTAATTGTTGCCTCATATAGTCTATGTTTTCGTAAGTCCATTTTGCCGGATGGACGCCGTGTTTTATTGCTGCGTTTTCTGCAGGCATTCCAAAAGCATCCCATCCCATTGGATGAAGTGTATTTTTTCCTGCCATTCTATAATATCTGTTTACTACATCACCTATTGCATAGTTTCTCACATGTCCCATATGGATTTTTCCGGATGGATACGGGAACATTTCAAGAACATAATATTTATTTCCTTCTTCCTCTTTTGTTTTGAATATTTTATTTTCTTCCCATTCTTTTAAAAAACTGTTTTCAATTTCTTGAAAGTTGTATTCCATCTTCTAAACCTCTTTAAACTTTATTCAGATACTCTAAAGGTTATTACATTATCATCTTCAACCTTTCCGGAAAGACTTTCATAAGATGAATAGTAGTAAGGTGTAAATGCTTCAAACTCTGCCGCGCATGTATCAACAACTTTATAGCTTACCTCTATTCTTCTTTTTCTAATCTCTTCCTCTGTTGTTTTTAGAAGTCTTGCAAGCTCTCTATCAGAAAATCCCCACTGCTTAGCTTTTTCAAGCTCTTGGTCTGTGATTGAGTTTATATCCTTCGTAGATAAATAAAGCTCATAATCTATGATTTCTTTGATTTGACTTAAAAACCATTTATCTATGTGAGATAATCTGTTAATCTCATCTACGCTATAGCCTCTTCTAAAACCTTCCGCAATATACCAAAGCCTGTCCGGATTTGGCTTTATTATTTTTTCTTTTAATGTTTGCTCATCTATATTTTCTAATCCCATGTAAAATCCATATCTTCCAAGTTCAAGACTTCTTAACGCTTTTTGCAGACTTTCTTTAAACGTTCTTCCGATAGCCATAACTTCGCCGACGGATTTCATCATGGTTGTAAGGGTTGGGTCTGCTTCTGGGAATTTTGCAAAGTCAAATCTTGGTATTTTTACAACTATATAATCTATCGTTGGTTCAAAAGATGCTGGTGTTTTTTTAGTAATGTCGTTTGGCAGTTCATCGAGTGTGTACCCAACAGCGAGCTTTGCTGCAATCTTTGCTATCGGAAAGCCTGTAGCTTTTGATGCCAAAGCTGATGAACGAGAAACCCTTGGGTTCATCTCTATTACATAAAATTCGCCGGTTTTTGGATTTTGTGAAAACTGAACGTTAGAACCACCTGTCTCAACCCCAATCTCTCTCATTACCGCTATAGAGTAATTTCTCAAAATTTGATATTCTCTATCAGACAGTGTTATTGCAGGAGCAACTGTTATACTATCTCCTGTATGAACGCCCATTGGGTCTAAGTTTTCTATTGAACAGATAATCACACAGTTATCATTTTTATCTCTCATAACTTCCATCTCGAACTCTTTCCAACCAATCACCGATTCTTCAAGTAGTACTTCATGAATTGGAGATGCATCAAGACCTGCTTTTACTTTTGGATAAAATTCATCTCTGTTATATGCTATACTACCACCTGTACCACCAAGTGTAAAAGATGGTCTTATGATTACCGGAAAGCCTATCCAATCAATAACTTCTTCAGCCTCTGCAATAGATTTTACTACTGCACTTTTTGGCATAGACAGACCGATATTTTCCATAGCTTTTTTAAATAAATCTCTATCCTCTGCTTTTTTTATGACTTCATACTTTGCACCTATAAGCTCAACGTTGTATTTATCTAAAATTCCTTTTTCATACAAATCTACTGCAAGGTTTAATGCTGTCTGTCCGCCAAGTGTGGGAAGTATTGCATCCGGTCTTTCTTTTTCTATGATTTTCTCTAATACCGGTGTAATCAATGGTTCTATGTATGTTTTATCTGCTATGTTTGGGTCTGTCATGATGGTTGCTGGATTTGAATTTACGAGAATAACTCTATATCCTTCTTCTTTTAATGCTTTTGCCCCTTGCGTTCCTGAGTAGTCAAACTCTGCAGCTTGACCGATTATTATCGGACCTGACCCAATAAGCAGAATAGTTTCTATATCCGTTCTTTTAGGCATATTCTACCTCTGATAAATTTTAAATATATATTTTATCATTCTTAGGACTTTTAGAGTTAAGAGTGGACCTGTCCCAAAAATCAAAATTGTCATTCTGAGCGTAAGCGAAGAATCTCATGTTTTTTGTTGAATTTCTCGCCCGATGTATATACATTCTATATCTTAAAAAAAATTTTGTAGCATTCTCAGTTAAGAAAAGGCTGTGTTATTTAACGATACCAATTAATTTGGCTAAAAGCTCTAAAGAGTTTTGATTTAAAATTACTATAATAGCGATCAATATAATAACCGCAATTCTCAAATCTTTCTTGAATTCTACTCTTGTTATTTCAATTTCCTTCTTAAGCTCAACTTCTAACGTTTTCATTTCTTGTCTTAGCAATTCAATATCATACTTGGAAGCAAGTTCTTTTTTAAGGTCTTCTGAGATAGAGATTTTTAATTTTTCTTCAGAAGACTCTAAGGATTCATTGATAGATTTTTGCAGTATTTCAACAGCTTTTTGAGCATCCTCTTTTCCGAGTACCTTTTCAAGCATCTGATATATTTCAAGTGGTATTCCATATGCCATTTTATTGCTCCCTTATATAGCTTTTACTTTACAATACCGATTAATTTGGCTAAAAATTCTAAAGAATTTTGATTTAAAATTACTACAATGGCAATCAAAATGATAACAGCAATTCTT
>NZ_ABZS01000093.1 GCF_000173615.1 Sulfurihydrogenibium yellowstonense SS-5
TCCTTTTTTTATAAGATATCTTTTAGTAAGATTTTCAACCTTTAAAAGCGGCTGCCTACTACTATCCATTTTTATAAGTTTTTATAAGCAAAAATGTAAAAATTAAGTTTTTCATAATAGCTATATTATAGCATAAGAATATTTTATATAGCTTGGGATGAGAAATTTGATAGAATTTTAGTTTTATAAAAATTCCCATTCTCTCGCCTGATACATATAAAAGTTGTTATCTAACTCTAATTTTTCCTGTCATAAGTTGATGCAGTAGTGTTTTAAATAAGCTTCGTAATGCTACTTTCTTTTTTTCTTCTGCTTGAATTTTTTGGTCTATGGTTGTTAGAATGTTGGCTATTTTTTGTTGTTCGTCAAGTGGTGGAAGGGGGATTAGAAAATTTTCCACTATACCCTTATTAACGTTTCTTTGAGTAGTTTGAATATTTTGAGATAACAACCTTTTTGAGTGGAATTTTAGTAAATATGCTCCAAATTCTACATTTAATCTATCTCTTTTTGGAATAATTCCTAATATGGCTTGATTTGTGGCAACAGGAATAAGATTAACCGCAGTTTTTCCTATAGTAGCATACATACTGAGTAATAAAGAATTCTCGGGCACTATCCAAGCATTTGAATTTTCTAATCCTTCCTCTGTAATATATTCTCGTGCATCCTCTATATATAAATTGTTTTTGGTTAAGTCTTCGATCAATATAAAAGGAATACTACCGCCCCAAAATCTTTTTTCCGATCTTTTTGGTGTGCCTCCTGCTTTCATTTTTTCCACAACTTCCCCCAATCTCACAACTTCCCAATGCTCTGGAGTTAATCCGATTTCAGACTCTTTTAATTTAACTTTATCAATCTCATCAACTGCAACAGCTCCATATGTAAAAAGATGCTTCATCATAGACTTTTTAAGCTGTTTTGTAGCATTTATAACTTTTTCTGTTTTTTCTATAGCATTTTGGACAGTAGAAAGAATATCAGCAATAGCTTTTTGCTCTTCAAGTGGTGGAAGGGGGATAGGAAAAGCTTTAAGTCTTGAAGAAGAAAGATTAGGAATAGTTGTTTTATTAGCGTTTTGATGATAAAGGTTTTTTATAGTAATCGCGTATTCCATCCAGTAAGCAAAAAAGTAATTGTTTATACTATCTTTAACTGACCTTAACCTGTGTAAATGGTTTTGATAAGATATTTCATCTATTTGACCGTCCCAAACCGCAGTTCTGCCAACATCTCCACCTTCACATACAAGTATATCACCTTTCTTGAGTTTTAAATTTTTAAATTCCGATTCTGAAAATGGCATATAACTAAGTTCTGATAAATCTATTTTGTTCCATAAAACATTTGATGTTCTTAAAAATGGTTTTAAGACCTTACCATCCCTATTTTCTTTTGCAGATAGCTGTTTTCCTTGTTTAACTTCAAAAACCTCCCCCAACCTCGCAACTTCCCAATCCTCTGGAATTAATCCAATCTCAGTTTCTTTAAATCCTTTACTTTCTTTCATTTCTAACCTAAATAATTTATACCTCCAATCTCCGACTGTAATTCTTGGTTATTTTCACTCCTAACCTTCTAACTTCTCTAAAGCTTCTTTAATTCTTCTTACTCCTTCAACAATATTATCCATAGATGTTGCATAAGATAATCTTATATAACCTTCTTTTCCAAAGGCTGAGCCGGGAACTACTGCAACTCTTGCATTTTCAAGTAAATACTCTGTTAGGTCTAAATCGTTTTTAATATTGCCTTTTATGTAATAAGAAACATTGGGAAAAGCATAAAATGCACCTTCTGGCTTTACACACTTAACACCTTTAATGCTGTTTAAAGCATCAACTACATAATCCCTTCTTTTTATAAACTCATTTCTCATCATCGCCGGAAATTGACCGTTGTCTTTTAATGCTTCTAAAGCTCCATACTGGGCAAAAGTTGTTGGGTTTGAGATTGTTTGACTTTGTATGTTAGTAATAGCTTTTATGTACTTTTCAGGGGCTGCAACCCATCCAAGCCTCCAACCTGTCATAGAGTAAGATTTAGAAAATGCTCCAACTGTAAATGTTATCTCTCTAACTTCTTTTGACAAAGAAGCTATGCTAACGTGTGGCTCTCCATAGCTAAACTCTTCATAACACTCGTCGGAAATTATCATTATTTTGTGTTTTAAGCAAACTTCTGCTATTCTTTCAAGCTCTTTTTTTGGTATTACTGCACCGGTAGGGTTTGATGGTGTGTTTAAGACTAAAGCCTTTGTTTTTGGAGTTATTGATGCTTCTACTATTTCCGCTGTTAAAACAAAGCCGTTTTCTTCTGATAGCTCCGGTGCAATACTCTCTCCATCGTTTAAAGCTATCTGCTCTGTATAAGAAACCCAATAAGGAGCTGGAACTATCACTTCATCTCCCGGATTTAAGAGAATTGCAAAGATCTCATACAATCCCATTTTAGCACCGGGAACTACTATAACTTCTGAAGATGTGTATTCTATGTTATTTCTGTTTTTTAATTTCTCTGCAATTGCTTTTCTAAGCTCAGGAATACCTGCCGCCGCTGTGTATTTTGTTTTTCCTTCTTTTAATGCCTTTATTGCTGCTTCTTTTACAAAGTCCGGTGTATCAAAATCCGGCTCTCCTGCGCCAAAGCTTATTATATTAACGCCCTTAGCTTTAAGCTCGTTAGCCTTTGCAGTTATTGCGAGCGTCTGAGAAGGTTTTATTTTTTGAATTCTTTGAGATAATTCCATTTTTCACCTCTACTTGAGATTTTTTAACTTAATATTTTATCAATATTTTCAATTACCATCTCAGGATTTATTTTTTCCATACATTCATGTGTTCCAATGGGGCATTTATTATGACCATGAAGTCCGCAAGGTCTACATTTTAAACCTTCAATCTCTACAACAATTCCATTTTTATAAGGATAAAATCCAAAATCTTTAACAGTTGGACCATAGATATCAATTATTGGAACGTTAAAAGCTACTGCCATATGAACAGGTGCAGAATCGTTAGATATCAATAATTTTGAATGCTTGATTATCGCAAAACTTTCTCTTAAAGAGCTTTTTCCTACCAAGTTTAAAGGTGTGTATTTAGCAATGTTTAAAATTCTACTTGTAAACTCTTCATCCTCCTTTCCACCAATCAAGACAACATTTTCATTTTTACTAATCAGATAATCAATTACACTTGCAAAGCCTTTTTCAGTCCATCTTTTTGTTGCCCACTTAGACCCGGGAGCAATCACAATGTAGTTTTTAGAAGTTAGATTATACTTTTGAATATATTTATCTTCTACTTCGTCTAAAAATAGTTTTGGATCTTTTACTATCTTTTTTTCATCAAAATCTGGAAGCTTCTCAAGAAGTTTTAGATTTCTATCTATCTCATGAGTGCCGTCAAATCTGTGAGGAACTAAGTCTGTGTATAGGAAAGAAAATCCTGCTTTATCAAATCCAATTCTTTTTTTGATTGATGCAAAAAATAAAACATAAGATGCCCTATGAGACCTATGAGGAGAGATTGCAATATCGAACCTTTTTCTGATTTTTTTTATTAAATCTATCGTAGAATCTTTGCTTTTTTCAAAGATTATAAGCTCATCAACAAATGGATTGTTTTTTAAGACATCTTTCCCAAAAGATTTTGTAATAATGGCAAGATGTGAGTTTGGATAGATGTTTTTTATAGATTCTAATAATGGCGTAGTTAAAATCAAATCACCTAAGAATGCTGTTTGATAAACTAAAATTTTCATTAAGAAAATTTTAACATAGATTGAAAAAAGTGATATGGAAAGGTATGTATAAGTTAAGATTATAGCAACCTTGGGAGTATTTGGGTTATAATATACCCAAATATGTCGGGCGAGAAATTCAATAAAAACATAAGATTCTTCGCTTGATGCAGAATGACAAATAAGGTTATCCTTTCTCTGATGCTTATCATTCAAACTTTTCCTGTCATTCTGAGGACTTTAGTCCGAAGGATCTCATTTTTGGATTCTATAAAAATTACTAATTTCTCACCCAAGGTATTTAAAGAAATATTTAGATTATATGGTAGGAGAGATACTAAATAATGCCATTCAACATTCACTTAGCCCTATCGGAGCTGTAATTACGGCTCAATACTTCCCAATACAAGGAAGATTACAAATAGTTGTAGTAGATAGAGGTGTAGGATTTTTACATAATATACAAAAGCAATATCAAGTAAATACGGAACAAGATGCAATTTTAAAGGCTCTTGAAAAGGGCGTAAGTAGTTCACCTACCAAAATGTATTCTACTGCTATTGATAATGCAGGATACGGGCTTTATGCTTTAAAAACAATAATAGAAAAGACAAATGGAAAACTAATGATAATTTCTAATAACGGTATAGTAAAATTATACAGACACTATTTAACTGCACAAGAACTTCAAAATACAGGATGGAAAGGATCAATAGTGGCTTTTGAGCTTTTTGAAGATGAAATAAATAAAATAAATTTCACCATCGAAGACTTCTTTAGAATATATATATGGGATCAGGATGAAGAATTGTTTTGAGCCATTTTCTTACTGTAAGATACTACCCAGTTTAGCGTACCACGGATAAAATTATTTGCATTAACAACTTTTATCTTGTTTTTAACAAAATCCAAACCATTTTTTCTGACAAATACTCCCACTATCTCATCCCCAAATCCTTGGGTAATAATTTCTATTCCATCAAAGTCTAACACGACCTTTCTATTATATTTTGATAATATTTCATTCATTATTTCTCTAACTTCAAACCCTGTCTCTCTTAAAGTCAAAGAACTACAATCAGGAAACAGTTCTTTAAGTTTTACGACAATCTCATCCTGCGTTTCATTATTTTTAATCTCTTTCTTTGCAACATCAACACGACTCTCCATAATCTCTCCTAAGAAAATATCATAGTTCATTATAATATAATTTAAGTTGTTATGTTAATCAACCTTGAAATGTTATAAGAAAAAATAACCATCTTGGTTTTCAGAACAAAGTCTGTAAAACTTATTGCCATAATTTTTTTACTAAGATTAAATTTCCTACCAAGATTAAATTTCCCAAACAAAATCCAAGGTTTCAAAAAAACAATAAGCTATCAATTTACTTTCAGAAATTTTTTAAAGTTTTTTATCTCTATAAGAAGACTTTGATTTATAATTTCTATCAAACAACAACTTAAGTTATAATAATAGCTTAAATCTCGAGTTATTTAAAGGTTGGACTATGCTTAAAGTGTTTGTTGCTTATGTGTTATTTGCATCTGCTTTGACTATGTTTGTTATATACAAATATTTTAGATTTTTCTTTTGGAGAAAGACAGAAGGAGAAATTTTAGATAAGAGAGTTGAGAGAGTTAAAGAGATAATCAAATATGAGACTTATAATCCGGTTATAGAATATAAATACCAAGTAGATGGAAAAGAGTATATATCTAATAGGATATTTATAACTCCTTTTGAATCTGATTATAACACTGCAGAAAAAATAATAAACGATTTTAACGATAAAAAGGTTGTGGTTTATTACAATCCTTTGAATCCTTCAGAAAGCATTCTAAAAAGAAATTTACATGCTGGTATGGTAGTTATGTTAATTGCATTGATCGGAATTATGCTGCCATTTCTCTACCAAGCATTTGTGGAAGTTACAGGTATTGGAACATCAAAAGAAGATATAGCTTTTTTTGTTAGAAATCTATTACATTCTTTGTTTGATAATTAAATTAGCTAACACTTTATATTTCATTCACCGGATGGGAAGTTGGGAATTTTTATAAAATTTAGATAAAAAGATTCTTCGGACTTGCGTCATCAGTATGACAATAAAATAATAAAATAAATAATGGCGTTATTTGTAATTCTGCAACTAAGACTGTCCAAAAATCAAGATAATCATTTTGAGCGAAGTGAAGAATCCCATATTTTCTTCTCAAGTCAAGAAATCAAAAAAGAGATCCTTCGGACTAAAGTCCTCAGGATGACACGGAAAGGTAAGCTTACAAAAATTTTGGAACACTCTCACCTTTCGCCTTTCATCTTTTGCAGTATCTCGTACCAAACCGGTAAAACCTTTTTCTTTACTTCTTCATCCATTCTTGCAACTTCTGGCCAATCTCTCGTGTAGCCTTCTTCTTTCCATTTAGTAGTTGCATCTATTCCCATTTTTCCACCAAAGCCAGGCAGGTTTGTAGAATGGTCAAGAACATCTATTACACCTTTTTGAATGATTACATCTCTTGAAGGGTCTACATTATTACCCCAAATCCATAAAACTTCATTAATATCTTGAACATTTACCCATTCATCAAAAACTATTATATGCTTTTCAAACATTAGCTGACCAAGCCCCCAAAGTGCATTAATGACTTTAAATGCATGTCCTGGATAACGTTTTTTTATAGATACAAAAGCAAAGTTATGAAAACATCCGGAGATTGGCAAATTGTAATCAACGATTTCTGGCAAATTAAACTGAACGAGGGGTAAAAATATTCTTTCTGTTGCTTTTCCAAGCCAACCATCTTCCATTGGCGGCTTTCCTACGACCGTTGTTGATAAATAGG
>NZ_ABZS01000092.1 GCF_000173615.1 Sulfurihydrogenibium yellowstonense SS-5
TCGTAATCTTGATATGCTTCAAAAACAAGGATTGGTAGTCAAAGCTTACATGATTGGAGAAGATAAAGCAAGGTTTGGTCTTTCTTCCAAGAAGAATTATTTAATCTGTCAAAAATGTAAAAAGATTGTAATTATTGATAACTGCCCGTTTGAAAAGTTTAAAGAAGAGTTGATAGAAGTTCATGGATTTGATATTTTAGACCACAGCATTGAAGTTTATGGCATCTGTCCGGAGTGTAAGAAGAGTAAAAATTGTTAATATTAACACAAGATTTAACTATATATTTGCTTCTGCACTGCTAAATGCATTTCTTCAGTACGCATTTATGCCTTATCCGCCAAATTTCCACCTTAACCATCACCATTGATGGTATAATTGATTTATAATTTTTAATAAGGAGAGTTAAATGAGTATTACAGAAATAGCTTTAAAACTTGCCTTAATCGGTGGAGACCCTGTTCTTTATATCTTGCTTATCATGAGCATTATCAATTTTGCAATTATCATTGAGAGATTTATCACTTACAAAACGATAGAAAAAAACTTAACAAAGTTTGAACCGTTAGAGTTAAAAATATCCTTAGAAAAAAGGCTTGGAATTTTAGCAACTTTTGGAAACAACGCACCGTTTATAGGCTTGTTTGGAACAGTTTTAGGAATAATAAAAGCATTTCATAGCCTTTCAACCTCAACAGAGTTTGGAGTTAGAGTTGTAATGGCAGGAATATCAGAGGCATTAGTAGCAACCGCGATGGGTCTTTTTGTAGCAATTCCGGCTGTTATAGCCTACAACTACTTTGTAAGAAAGGCAAAATTTTTGATGATGGTTTACGAAGAGTCTAAAAAGTAAGGAGCTAAACATGAAGCTTATTGACGAAAACGAGAAAGAAATATCTGAAATAAACATGATTCCTTTGGTGGATATAGTTTTAGTTATCCTAATCATTTTTATGGCAACTGCTACATTTATGGTAGAAGGAAAAATTCCCCTTGACCTTCCAAAGGCAAAAACAGGAGAACCTGCAAAATCTACACAAAAAAGAATAGAAATAACAATCAAAAAAGACGGCATATATTTTGAAGGACAGAAAGTAAGTTCGGAAGAGCTTAAACAAAAACTCCAAGCAGTAAAAACAGATGAAAACCAGGTAGTCGCTTTAAGGTCAGAAAAAGATGTAATTTTTCAAGATGTTGTAACGGTTATAGATGTTTGTAGACAGGTAGGATTAGAAAAGTACATTATAGAGACAAAAAAAGAATAGTATGAACTTTAAGAAAGAAAGACTTTTAGTTATATCCTTAGCATTATCTTTATTAATCCATGCACTGCTTTTTAGCTCATTCCTTCTGCTTAAACCAAAGCCGAAAGAAGAAAAAGAAAAAATAATCACAGTCAGTCTTGATGAAGACTTTAAAAAAGAGTTTAAACCGCCGGTAGAAGAGAAAAAGATAATACAGAAAAATGAAGCATTACCGAAAACTAAACCTTCACCAAAGGTAGAAGAAAAAAAGATAGTGCAGCAAAAAGAAACATTACCACCACCGCAACCTGCACCAAAGCCACAGCTGGAAAAACCTATTGTCAAACCAGAATCAGAAACACCAAAACAAGAAGCTCAAAAACCGGAAGAAAAACAAAATACTCAACAACCTACACAGCAAAATCCACCACAAACTCAACCAACTCAGCAAACACAACCTGCTGTAACACAGACGCCAAAAACAGAACCAACGCCGATAGACCTATCAAAAGGAAGGCCAGACCAATTTAAACAACCGGAAAAAAAGGAAGAAGATATAGACGGCTACCTTAAAGAATTGATAAGATATCTAAATCAACAGGCAAGAGAGAGAGATTTATATCCACCAATTGCTAAAAGGTTAAAGATAGAAGGTCAAGTGATTGTAAGGGTAACTATAAACGAAGATGGAACAATAGACGAAAACTCTATAAAAATAGTAGATTCAAGCGGGTATAACGTTCTTGACAAAGGAGCTATTGAGATTTTAAAGAAATTACAACCATACAAAAAACCACCAAAGAGAATAACAGTAGAAATCCCGATAGTTTTTCAGATTATTTATATGTAGCTTATACGTTGGGTGAGAAATTCAGTAAAAGTATGAGATTCTTCGCCGGCTGCAGAATGACAAATAAGGGTGTCATTTTTTGATGTCTATCAATCAACATTTGGCTGTCATCCTGAGGACGTAAGTCCGAAGGATCTAATTTTTAAATTTTACAAAAAAAAACGCTAATTTCTCACCAAAGATATATACATTAAGTTTTTTATTGTCCGTGATCCTTGAAGAGGATTTTTTTTACAACCTAAGAATTGCAATCAAAAAGTAAATCAGTCTTTAAACTTAGTTAAAATTATAAAACTCTTTAGCCTAAGAATTAATAATAAAGATTGAGAAAATAGAAAATCTTTTTAACAACCTACTTATTGTCTTCGCTGCTTACTTTTATTATTGTTTTTACATTTCCTCTTGGATTCCAATCTCCAATGACTTCAAGCTTTCTTGGTTTTAAAAGATTATATAAATCTTCATAAATTTTGTTGGTAGCCTCTTCATGGGATATATACTGATTTCTGTATTTGTTTAGATAAAGCTTTAAAGATTTTAGTTCTACAATGTATTGGTCTGGAATGTATGTTATCTTTATTGTCGCATAATCTGGATACCCTGACCTTGGACAAAGGCAAGAAAATTCAGGAAAAGTTATATCAATAGTGTAATTTCTCTCCGGATATGGATTAGGCCATGGTTCTAAATTTGCTTCAAGTATTTCTTTTTCTCCGTATTTCATCTAAACCTCTCTGCTGATAATATATTTAGCTAATTTAATCAAAAATTCAGGTTTTTTCAAGTCTCTTATCTCATTTTTTGCCTTTTCAACACAATCTTTTGCAATCTGTATTGACTTTTCTAATCCGTACAAAGATGGGTAAGTAATTTTATTTTTATCTTTATCTTTATGTAATCTTTTTCCTGCTTTTTCCTCATCTCCGATTTCATCTAAAATATCATCCCATATCTGAAAAGCAAGACCAATATTTATTCCATAATTTTTTAATTTTAATATCTCTTCTTCTGTAGCATCAGCTAACACACCGCCGATTTGACAGCATGCAGATAAAAATTTTGCAGTTTTATTTAGATGAATAAATTCAACATCTTTAAAATTTGGCAATATATCAGCTGCTTGACCCCCCACCATGCCATAAATTCCTACATTATGAGACAAAATATTAATTACTTTTACAATTTTTTCAGCTGATAGCTTTTTATTGTTTGAGATAACTTCAAAAGCATACGTTAAAAGTCCATCGCCTGCAAGAATTGCGATAGCTTCACCAAATACTTTATGGCAGGTTGGCTTTCCTCTTCTTAAATCATCATCATCCATAGCAGGTAAATCATCATGAATTAAAGAGTAAGTATGAATAAATTCTGTTGAAATAGCTATATCTATAAAATCTTCAACATTTACATCTTCTTTGACAGCCTTTGCAGATTCAATAACTAAGATAGGCCTGATTCTTTTTCCACCTGCTTCCAAAGAATATCTCATTGCATTAGATAATTCTTCAGGAATGCAATTGGGAACAAATCTATCTAATTGCTTATTTATAAAGCTTGCTTTTTCTTTTAAGATATCTTTAAACTCCATAGTAAATATTATATAACAGGATAAGATATGTAATGAGCGAGATTGGCTATCTGATTATCAATATATAAATATTTTGACTTATTTAAGAACTTTCTAACCTGGCGGTTAAGATTGGACTTTAGTAGCGTGAAGGTAAGATACATTTGAAACGTTATTTAAACTATTAACGATTATGAAACGTATCATATCTAACTTCTCACTTTGCATTTTGCATAACCCACACGGTTCAGATGTAACTGCAATAGAAAGATTTATTTTGAAAGCTGTAGAAACCTTTATAACCCACACGGTTCAGATGTAACTAAGGTCAGATATTTTGACAAGAATATGGAAAGAAGCCTTTCTAACCCACACGGTTCAGATGTAACCATCTACTCACACTGACTTTTCTCTCCCCGTTTACCGCTTTCTAACCCACACGGTTCAGATGTAACGTGTGGGAAATAAAACTAATTAGGAGGATTAAACGACTTTATAACCCACACGGTTCAGATGTAACTGGAATATTTGTCTATACAGAGGGGAACTCTATACAACTTTATAACCCACACGGTTCAGATGTAACAGATACTAACACCACACCTTCCTTCTCTACATTACACTTTATAACCCACACGGTTCAGATGTAACCAGTGAGCTCTCCTTCACTCACTTCAATTAACTCGTCTTTATAACCCACACGGTTCAGATGTAACTACTACTGCGAACCAGAAAGCACAAAACAAAAAAGAAGCTTTATAACCCACACGGTTCAGATGTAACATTTTGTGGGTAGCAAGAAAATTCGTAAAAACTGACACTTTATAACCCACACGGTTCAGATGTAACCGGAACAAAAATCTATTATCTCTTTTTAATCCTTAACTTTATAACCCACACGGTTCAGATGTAACTAAGAACGTGAGATGTGAGAGGTGAGATGTGAGTAAGCTTTATAACCCACACGGTTCAGATGTAACATTAGTTAAGAATGGTTTGTAGTCTGGCAAGTTTTCCTTTATAACCCACACGGTTCAGATGTAACACGCTTGCGTTTTATCACGCCGAAGCAGGCTGTCAACTTTATAACCCACACGGTTCAGATGTAACAGTTAAGTAGACCAGCTATAGAGTTCGTTAGTAAACTCTTTATAACCCCACGGTTCAGATGTAACTGTTTATGTGGAAGAGAGCAGACAAAACTATTATACCTTTATAACCCACACGGTTCAGATGTAACTATTAAATTTTCTGCTCAAGAAAGTCATTTTACAATTCTTTATAACCCACACGGTTCAGATGTAACTTTCTTTTAGCTTAACAACGCCTCCTTCTATTGCAACTTTATAACCCACACGGTTCAGATGTAACATATCATTCTTGATGAATCAACACCTAAAGATAAAGACTTTATAACCCACACGGTTCAGATGTAACAGGGATAGACAAGATAAGCAAGCATAGGATAGTAAACTTTATAACCCACACGGTTCAGATGTAACAGGTAGCGTGCGATGAGAACATTATTAGCGAGAGAGACTTTATAACCCACACGGTTCAGATGTAACTATTTACAGACTCTTTAGTAGTTGAAGAAAATAACGCTTTATAACCCACACGGTTCAGATGTAACAGAAAGAACCTTGTAGATAAAATTGAGTTGTTTGAACTTTATAACCCACACGGTTCAGATGTAACTGAAGCAGTGAAATTCTTTGAGCCACACTATTTCATTCTTTATAACCCACACGGTTCAGATGTAACCCACTCAACCAACTCGTTTGGCGAGGCAGTTATTGGCTTTATAACCCACACGGTTCAGATGTAACTCGTTGTTTCTTTATTCGCTGTATTGCGTGCTATTGACTTTATAACCCACACGGTTCAGATGTAACAGACAAAAATTAACAATCTATGATGCAGTAGAGCACTTTATAACCCACACGGTTCAGATGTAACTTCTTGCTGTAATTGTGTTAAAAGAATGGAACAACACTTTCTAACCCACACGGTTCAGATGTAACTCTGGTATATTGAGAACTTGTTAAATACAAACTTTCCTTTCTAACCCACACGGTTCAGATGTAACCAGATCTGGAGATCAGAAATCTATACTAAGTACAAACTTTCTAACCCACACGGTTCAGATGTAACTCGGGTTCTTCTGAGATATATTATTTTTGGAAGGAACTTTCTAACCCACACGGTTCAGATGTAACATATGTAGCGACAATGTGGTTATCAAATTAATAAACACTTTCTAACCCACACGGTTCAGATGTAACCGTTCTTTGAAGAAAGCCTAAAACTAGCAGAAGAATCTTTCTAACCCACACGGTTCAGATGTAACATACGATTAGCACATTAATTGCTGCTTTAAGAAAATCCTTTCTAACCCACACGGTTCAGATGTAACTTATTAAGACAATATCCAACCTAAATCTACTTGAAGCCTTTCTAACCCACACGGTTCAGATGTAACCAGGGTAAAGTTTGGGTGTAAAGATGCGACTGCCTTTCTTTCTAACCCACACGGTTCAGATGTAACGAAATATTTAGAAAAGATTGGCAACATTCATTTAAGCTTTCTAACCCACACGGTTCAGATGTAACCAAAAACCATTGAGGAAGATTTAAAAATATCAACCAACTTTCTAACCCACACGGTTCAGATGTAACAATGTATTATACTCAAAAAGCTATATCGTAGAAATTACTTTCTAACCCACACGGTTCAGATGTAACTAAGTATCATAATGGTTTTTGGGACATAACTGTAGGCTTTCTAACCCACACGGTTCAGATGTAACGCAGTATCCCTGTTATTATAGCTACCACTAAAGCAGACTTTCTAACCCACACGGTTCAGATGTAACGATAGCTGTCTTTTACTGGCTTCCATTCTTCTCCGTCTTTCTAACCCACACGGTTCAGATGTAACTTATTAA
>NZ_ABZS01000091.1 GCF_000173615.1 Sulfurihydrogenibium yellowstonense SS-5
CAGCCAGCTTTGCTGGTTTAAATCCAAGCCCATATGAAAGTGGAACGAGCGTAAAGAAAAGTGGTTCAATAAAAAAGATGGGAAATCCATATGCAAGAAAGATACTATACATGGCAGCACTATCAGCAATAAGGTTTAACAAATACTGCAGAGAATTATACGAAAGATTAGTAAGTAAAGGTAAAGCTAAAAAATTAGCATTAGTAGCTGTAGCACATAAGCTATTAAGGCAAGCATATGGTGTATTAAAAAACAGAAGACCATTTGATGAAAATTTGTGTACTTGACATTTAACATAGAACATTCTGAGCGAAGCGAAGAATCTCCTGTTTTCCTTTTTAAATCAAAAAATCGAATGAGGAGATTCTTCGGACTTATGTCCTCCGGATAACACGGAAAGGTAAGCTTACAAGAATTTTCGAATACCCTCATTCTCAAGAGTTGGTAAAGAAGATATAAAAATCTTCACAGGACATCTATGATGGCTAAATTCTGAAGATAACGAAGAATACGCTATTTTGATTTTCTCTCCAGAAGTACTAAACAATATTATAATGTTGTAAAAACCTTGGGTTAGAAATTAGAAATTTTTATAGAATTTAAAAATGAAATCCTTCGGCCTTACGACCTCAGGACGACAACAAAAGGTTGAATGGTAAGCATTAAAAAAGGATAACTAATTTGTCATTCTGTAGCCGAGGAAAAATCTCATGTTTTTATTAAATTTCTCAACTGACGTGAACTAAACATTATAATGTTATAAAATTTTTTAAACCTGTTTAAGAAACCTTGGAGACAGCATGAAAATATACATAATTACTATATTTCCGGATTATTTTGAATGTTTTAAAAATTATGGAGTTGTAAATAAAGCTATAAAAAGCGGACTTGTTGAGATAAATGCCATAAATCTTAGAGATTTTACAACAGATAAGCACAAAACAGTTGATGATGTTGTTTATGGTGGTGGTCCCGGAATGCTTTTAAAGCCAGAGCCTATATTTAAAGCTTTTGATTATATAAAAAATATATCCAAAAATCCTTATACTATAATAACCGAGCCATGGGGAAAAACTTTTAATCAAGAGATGGCAAGAAAATTGGCAGAAAAAGAAGAAATTGTAATAATTTGTGGAAGGTATGAGGGGGTTGATGAAAGAGTTAAAACGTTAGTAGATGAGGAAATATCTATCGGTGATTATATTTTATCGGGTGGAGAGCCGGCTGCATTGGTTATTATGGATAGTGTTATTAGATTACTTCCGGGTGTTTTATCTGATGACGAAAGTAAGGAAGTAGATTCTTTCAGTGATGGACTGCTTGGATACCCTAACTACACAAGACCGGCTGAATTTAGAGGTATGAAAGTCCCGGAAGTTTTACTATCCGGTAATCATAAATTGATAGAAAAATGGAGGAGATTCCAAAAACTAAAAAGAACTTACAAAAATAGACCAGATTTATTAGAAAAAGCAAAATTATCTGTTGAAGATAGACAGTTATTAAAGTATATTATAGAAGGTAAAGAATTTGAAGATTTGATTAAAGAGGGAAAAATTGCTTAGTTTTGAAAAACCACCAATAGATATTCTTGAAGACGAGGAAAAGTATATAGTAATAATAGATTTGCCCGGATGTAAAAGAGAAGATATAGAAATAACAGGTGATGAAAAAACTTTAAAAATCAGAGCTCTTAAAAGCATAAACCTGCCGGGAAAGTATATTTTAATGGAACGTTTCACAGGAATTGTCAAAAGAAGTATCAGATTTTCGCAGTACATAGACATCTCAAAAGGCAAGGCAGTTTATGAAAACGGCTGCTTGGTTATCTATATACCAAAAGCAAAAAATCAGTTTATAATAGATACTATTTGTAAAATTTCAATTTTTTAAAAACTGCAGAGGTCTGAATGGGTCCATTTGAAGATAAATTAGATTTGCTTGACTACCATCAACATACCCACTTATTCCCACAAGAGATGTTGTAGTTTTTCCTTATATGGTATTTCCACTTTTTATAGGAAGACCATTTTCAATTAAGGCAGTAGAAGAAGCGCTTGATAATAATCAAAGATACATCTTTCTCTCTCTTCAGAAAGACAAAGAAAAAGAAAATCCGACAAAAAAAGACATTCATGAGATAGGCGTCGTTGCCACAATCATCAGAATGATGAAGCTTGAAGATAATCGTATTAAAATCCTTGTTCAAGGTGTTTCAAGAGGAAGAATAAAAGAATTAAAAAAAGTAGATGACTACTATCAAGTGGAAGTTGAAATCATAGAAGACCCGGAAGTAGAAGAAACGTTAGAAGTTCAAGCGCTTAAACATTCGCTAAAAGATTTATTAGACAAGGCTATTTCCCTTGGTAAGCAGATAGTGCCAGATTTAGTTGAGATAATAAAATCGGTAGAAGAATCAGGAAGACTTGCCGATTTGGTTGCATCTATACTTGATATAAAAGCAGAAGAAGCCCAGCAGATTTTAGAGATTTTAGATCCTGTTGAAAGACTAAGATTTGTTCATGATAAATTCTTAAAAGAAGTAGGAATATTAGAGCTTCAGCAAAAAATCAGAATATCTGCAAGAGAAGCCATTGAAAAAGACCAAAGAGAATACTTTTTAAGACAGCAAATAAAAGCAATTCAAGAAGAGCTTGGCGAAAGAGATGAAAAGCAGGAAGAGATAGAAAACTACAAAAAGAAAATAGAAGAATCCGGAATGCCGGATGAAATAAAGGAAGAAGCTCTAAAGCAGCTTAAAAGACTTGAAAAAATGCATCCAGATTCAGCAGAAGCAGGTGTTATTAGAACTTATCTTGATTGGCTTGTAGAACTTCCATGGAATAAAAGAACAAAAGACAGAATTGACCTTAAAATTGCTAAGAAAATCCTTGATGAAGACCATTATGACTTAGAGAAAATAAAAGAAAGAATTTTAGAGTATTTAGCTGTATTAAAACTTAAAAAAGAAAGCTCAAAGGATAAATCTATAAAAGGACCTATATTATGCTTTGTTGGACCGCCGGGTGTGGGTAAAACTTCACTTGGAAGGTCTATTGCAAAAGCATTAAATAGAAAATTTGTCAGAATCTCCCTTGGTGGAGTAAGAGATGAAGCAGAAATAAGAGGTCATAGAAGAACGTACGTTGGAGCGATGCCCGGAAAAATCATTCAGGCAATAAAACAAGCCGGAACAAAAAATCCGGTAATAATGTTAGACGAAGTGGATAAAATCGGCTTAGATTTTAGAGGAGACCCAACGGCGGCACTCTTGGAAGTCTTAGACCCGGAGCAGAATAAAGAGTTTGTAGACCATTACCTTGGCGTTCCTTTTGATTTGTCAGAAGTGATGTTTATTTGTACAGCAAACAGATTAGATACCATTCCAAGACCTTTATTAGACAGAATGGAGGTTATAAGACTCTCAGGTTATTCAGAAGAGGAAAAATTGCATATTGCTAAAAAATATCTAATTCCTAAGCAATTAAAAGAAAACGGCTTAGATGAGAAAACAGTAGAATTTTCAGATAAAGCAATCACATTCTTAATTAGAGGCTATACAAGAGAGGCAGGCGTTAGAAACCTTGAAAGACAAATAGGTTCTATCATTAGAAAAATAGCTAAAAAAATAATAGAAACTGGAAAGAAAAAGAAATATAAGATTACTCCAAGCTTGATTAAAAAATTCTTAGGGGCACCAATCTACTCAACAGAGAAAGAAGAAAGAGATGAAATCGGTGTTGTTACAGGATTGGCATGGACTGAGGTTGGGGGAGAAATTCTTAAAATAGAAGTAACAAAGATGGACGGAAAAGGCAATTTAGTTCTTACAGGTTCGCTTGGCGATGTGATGAAAGAATCTGCAAGAATTGCATTCTCTTATGTAAAATCTAAAGCTAAAGAGCTTGGAATTGACCCGGAAGAATTTGGTAAATACGATTTACATATTCACGTGCCGGCGGGAGCTATTCCAAAAGATGGACCATCGGCAGGTATAGCAATTACGACAGGCATTGCATCTGTATTTACAAACAGACCTGTAAGGTCGGATGTTGCAATGACAGGAGAAATCACATTAAGAGGAAAAGTTTTACCTGTTGGTGGACTAAAAGAGAAGATTTTGGCAGCAAAAAGAGCTGGAATAAAAACAGTAATTTTGCCAAAAGACAACAAAGAAGAAGTCATGTCTGACCTTCCGCCGTATGTAAGAAAATCAATGAATTTAATTTTTGTAGACCATATTGATGAAGTTTTCAAAATCGCGTTAAGAGAGGAAAAAAAGGAAGTTGAAAATCAGGAAAGCGAAAGTTAAAGATGCAACCGAAATTTTTAAAATCTTACAGCATTTTGCATTAAAAGAAGTTTTACTACCAAGAAGTTTAAACAGTATATATGAAAATATACGAGATTTTTTTGTATGTGAAGTAGATGGTAAGATTGTTGGCGTTGGGTCATTGCATGTATACTGGGAAGATTTGGCAGAGATAAAATCTTTGGCTGTAAAAGAAGAGTATCAGCATCTTGGGATAGGTAGAAGCATAGTCCAAGAATGTTTAAATGAAGCCAAAGAGCTTGGTATAAAAAGAGTATTTGCTTTAACTTACGTTCCGGATTTTTTTAGAAAGATTGGATTTGAGATTACAGATAAATCTAACTTTCCGCAAAAAGTATGGACTGAATGCATCCATTGTGTAAAATT
This sequence comes from Sulfurihydrogenibium yellowstonense SS-5, assembly GCF_000173615.1. Taxonomy (GTDB): domain Bacteria; phylum Aquificota; class Aquificia; order Aquificales; family Hydrogenothermaceae; genus Sulfurihydrogenibium; species Sulfurihydrogenibium yellowstonense. The sequence goes on from NZ_ABZS01000091.1 coordinate 4,700, forward strand.
TAATGATTGTCATGAAATTCCTGTATCTATAAACTTGGAGTAAAAATGAAGCATATATATCTTTGCAGACATGGAGAAAGTGAATACAACGCAAAAAAGATAGTTCAAGGACATATAGACACAGATTTAACAGAAAATGGGATATTACAAGCTAAAAAACTTGGTCATTTCTTGAAAGATAAAGGAATAAAAAAAGTAATATCTTCTGATTTAAAAAGAGCATTCAAAACAGCACAGATTGTAGCAGAAATTTTAAAAGTAAATCATGAAGTTGACCCAAGAATTAGAGAGATGCATTTTGGCACATGGGAAGGCTTAAGTTATGATTGGATTTATCAAAACGCAAAAGAGCATTTTGATAACTGGTTAGCAAATCCTGTAAAACATCCTTTGCCAAAGCAAGAAAGTATAGAATCTTTTGAAAAAAGGCTAAGGCTATTTTTTGAAGATGTAAGAAACCACAATGAAGACAATATCTTAGTAGTTGGGCATGGCGGTTCAATACAGGGCTTACTTTGTATAGCTATGGATCTTTCCATGGAGTATCTTTGGAAATTTAGACATAATAATACTGGACTATCACTAATTTTATCTGATAAAAATAACACAAATGTTAAATTTATAAATATGGCTTACCATCTTGAAAATTCTTTAGAAGGTGGTATTATAACTTTATGATTTTTTAGGAGGCAAAAACATGGATAATGTAGTTGTTTTTGAAAATAAGAATAAACCATCGTATTTAGAGGCAGGTTTATTTGTTGTTGTTATTTTGGCATTTTTAGGATTATCTGTTTTCTTGGCTTTATCGTCAGGAAAAGTTAGTAACGTTCTTGTATTTCAAATTGCCGGCTTTATTTATGGTTTATCAGCATTGATGTATATTTTTCAGTTTTTCTTTAAAAATGAAAATATCGGTAAGGCTGGTACATTACTTGCATTTGCCGGATGGTTAACACAAACAGCAGGATTGTTTATAAGAGGTTTAGAGTCTTACAATATGGGCATTTTCCATCCACCTTGGACAAACCTTTATGAATCTTTAATGTTTTTCCCGTGGCTTGCAGTTGGACTGTATTTATACATTGAGAGAGAATACAAAACAAGAACTATTGGAACATTTTTCATGCCGATCATTGCGTTTTTGGTTATTTGGGGTCATAAGTTTAATACTGATATAAATCCGTTGGTGCCTGCTTTAAGAAGCTATTGGCTTTACCTTCATGTCCTTGCATCATTTGTAGGTTATGCTGGTTTTACAGTAGCATTTGGTGCATCTTTTGCTTATCTACTTAAAGAAGCTCAAGTTAAAAACAAACCGGTAAATACGTATCATTATGTAGGATTTATTTTTAGCTTAATCTTAACGGGGATTTTTGGATATCTTACTTTAACCGGTGCTAAGGATATTAAAACAATGATTTTTGGAATTATCTTTATCATCACTCTTATAGCTTTAATTTATTTTGCTGTATATGTCTTAAAACCTATAGCTGATAAACTTCCATCTGAAAATTTACTTTCAGAGATTGCTTTTAAAGCAGTTGCTATCTCTTTTCCTGTATGGACTGCATCTATAATGCTTGGCGGTGCATGGGCAAATGAGGCTTGGGGTAGTTATTGGAGCTGGGACCCTAAGGAAACTTGGGCTTTAATAGTTTGGTTATTCTTTGCAGCATACCTACACGGAAGAACTATCGGAAAATGGAAAGGTGAGATTTCTGCATGGATAGTAGTAGCAGGATTTATAATGCTTTTAATCTGTTATTTTGGAGTAAACTTATACTTCCCTGGCTTACATAGTTATGCTACAGAGTAAGAAGAAATTATAAATTTAACTATGATCCTTCGGATATCCGAAGGATTTATTTATTTATGATTACTGAAACACAATCATCTATGTCATCTATTAGCAAAGTGATTAAATTTATGA
>NZ_ABZS01000090.1 GCF_000173615.1 Sulfurihydrogenibium yellowstonense SS-5
TTCGATAAGAAGTTTATGGAAGCTAAAATGACAAGAGTTAAAACAGATAAGACTGATTCATACTTTATTGCAGAGTACGGAAGAACGTTTTTCGATGGAGAGCTTTATAAACCAAAACCAGATGTAGAAAAAGAAATAGAAATAAAACTAAAGATATTAGAAGACCTACAGCATCAGCTTACAAAGCTAAGAAATCAAAGAGAATCTTTAAGTCATGTACCAATACCAATCAAAAAATTGAAAGAGAACTTGGAATATTATGATGATCTAATCAGAAAAATAGAAAAAAGCATAAAAGAACTTGAGAAAGAGATAAAAGAATTGACTAAGAAGAATTTTCAAGAGGAATACAAGCTTTTAAAAAGTATACCTGGTATAAGTGATAGGGTTATAGGAATGATAATATCAGTATATGGAAATTTTAAAAGATTTAAGAGTGTAAAAGATGCATCAAGTTTTATAGGAATCAGTCCGGGTATACATGAAAGTGGAACGAGTGTAAAGAAAAGTGGTTCGATAAAGAAAATGGGAAATCCATATGCAAGAAAGATACTATACATGGCAGCATTATCAGCAATAAGGTTTAACAAATACTGCAGAGAATTATACGAAAGGTTAGTAAGTAAAGGTAAGGCTAAAAAGTTAGCATTAGTGGCTGTAGCACATAAGTTATTAAGGCAGGCATATGGTGTATTAAAAAACAGAAGACCATTTGATGAAAATTTTTGTACTTGACATTTAACATAGAACATTCTGAGCGAAGCGAAGAATCTCATGTTTTTCTTTTTAATCAAAAAATCAAAAGATGAGATCCTTCGGCCTTCGGCCTCAGGATGACACGGAAAGGTAAGCTTATGAAAATTTTGGAACACTCTCAAACTATAATCATCATTTTAAATCAGCGAGAAGAATTTCCTATTTTTCTTCTTTTAAATCAAAAGATCAAAAAATAAGATCCTTCAGACTTCCGTCCCCAGAATAACAAAAAAGTAAACTTAAAAAAATTTTTGAAATAATCTCAAAATATTACGAGAATTCTAATCCCTTTAATTCAAAGTCTCTTTCACCATGGACTGCTTCATCAAGACCCATAACTTCCGTCTCTTCATCAACTCTCGCACCACGAGATAAAGCTGATGTGATAAAGTATAAAATAGCTGTCATTATCCCAGTAAACAAAATTACAACTACTAAACCTAAAATTTGTATAAAAAACTGCTTTATATTTCCATATAACAAACCAGATCCCACTATATTAACTTGTGGATTTGCAAAAATACCCGTTGCCAATGTTCCCCATATTCCGTTTAATCCATGAACTCCAAATACATCTAAGGAATCATCATATTTAAATCTATGTTTTAACCAAAAAACGCCCATAAATCCTATAATTCCAGCAACAAAACCTATTATGATACTTCCACCTAAACCTACAAATCCGGCTGCCGGTGTAATTGCTACAAGTCCCGACATTGCTCCCGATGCTGCACCAAGCATTGTTGCCTTTTTTGTAATTTTCCACTCCACTAACATCCAAGATAAAGCTCCAGTCGCTCCAGCTGTGTTAGTTATCAAAAGTGCAGATGCTGCTATTTCATCTGCTTTAAGCTCGCTGACTGCATTAAAACCAAGCCAGCTAAACCATAACAAACCAGCACCGGCAACCGTTAAAACTACAGAAGATGGTAAGATTGCCTTTCTACCAAAATCATTTCTTTTGCCCAATAATAGTGCAAGTACAAGACCTGATATTCCAGAAGCAGTTTCTACAACCGTTCCACCTGCAAAGTCTAACAATCCAAGCTTTGATAAAAATCCACCACCTCATACCCAATGAGCAACAGGTGAATATACAAAAGCTATCCAAAGAATTATAAATACTAACCAAGCCTCAAATTTCATTCTTTCAATAACTGCACCACTGACTAATGCTACTGTAATTGCAGCAAACGTTAATTGAAATGCTACAAATAATAAAGTTGGAATATTTCCCACTGACCATATATCATTTACAGAAATGCCATTTAATAGTACATTTTCCAAGCTGCCTATTATTCCTCCAATATCCGTTCCGAAAGCCAGTGAGTATCCCCATAGCACCCACACTACAGAAGTAATACAATAAGCTAAAAAGCTCATTCCGATCGTATTAAGGATATTTTTTGCTCTTGTCGTTCCACCGTAAAATAAAGCAAGACCTGCCGGTGTCATCAGCATGACCAATGCAGTTGCAACAATAACCCACGCCGTGTTACCAACATCTAACTTTTTAGCTTCTTCTGCATAAGATAACAAAGGTATTAAGCTTGTTGTTAAAATCAATATTTTTTCATCTTTAACCACCTCTTGAAAATTCTCAAATCAGCAGAATTGAAACTTTGATGCCAAAATTAAAAATATAAGTTTTTCAATATCTTAAATAATTATCAAATATTTTAATTGAACAAAAATTCAGCAATTTTGTAAACTTTTTGCACGTTTTTTGTGCAAATTACACTCTACTTCTCACCTCTCGTATTTTTATTACAATAAAGTTAAATAAAGACAATGAGCGAGAAATAAGTGATTTTTTTATAAAATTTTAAAAAGGAGCATTGGGCTTACGTCCCTAAGATGGCAAGGAAAGTATGGGTAATTCATGAATTGCCATTACAGAATAGGATAGAGAATTTAGAAGCAAAGTATCATTATTCTGTGAAGCCGGCGAGAAATCTATTACTTTTACTGAATTTCTTACCCGACGTATTGTATAATCATAATGTTAAATAAATAACAAAGGAGAGAAAAATAATAAAATGAATATAAAAATGGGCGTTGCTAAAGCTGGAATAAAACCTTCCGGCGATTATGATATTTTAGTTTTAAAATTTCCACCATCGGTATATTCGGCGGTTTTTACTAAAAATTCCTTAGCAGCTGCACCTGTAATATACGATAGATTAGTTTGCTCATTGCAAGATAAAATTTCTGCTATAGTTGTCAACAGTGGAAATGCAAACGCCGGCACAGGACAGGAAGGCTTCGAAAATGCAGAAAAGATGGCACAGATAACAGCTGAAAGTCTTGGCATTGATAAAGAAGAAGTGTTAGTATTTTCTACAGGTGTTATAGGCGTTCAGCTTCCTATGGATAAAGTAAAAGATGGTATAGAGACTGCTTCTTCATCATTACAAGAGCTTGATTTAGAATTAGCAGCAAGGGCTATATCAACAACCGATGCATTTTATAAATATTACGAAACAAACGGACTGATAGAAGATAAAGTTTTTACCGTAAAAGGTATTGCAAAAGGTGCTGGTATGATACATCCAAACATGGCTACAATGTTAGCTTACATTTTTACCGACGTAAAAATTGATAAACCTACCCTTGACCAAATTACAAAATTAGTTGTAGACAGAACCTTTAACTCTATATCTGTTGATGGATGTGAAAGTACAAATGACAGTTTTGTAATAGTAGCAACAGGAGAAAGTGATGTTGAAATAAACGATTCTAACAAACTTTATTTTGCAAAAAAAGTTTATGAAGTTGCTTTAGAACTTGCAAAAATGATAGTAAAAGATGGAGAAGGTGCTACAAAGCTTATAGAAATAAATGTTCATCAAGCATTTTCAAAAGATGAAGCAAGAAAAATCGCAGAAAGTATAGCATTATCTAACCTGTTTAAAACAGCAATGTTTGGAAACGACCCAAATTGGGGAAGAATTTTAGCGGCAGTAGGTCAAACTCATATCGGAATTGATTTTTCTCAGGTAAAACTTTATTTAGGAGATTTCTTATTATACAGCGGACAGCCATTAGAATTTGACAAAAAACAGGCAAGTGAATATCTAAAGAATAACAAGGAGATAAGAATTGACTTATACTTAGGTCGGGGAGAAGAAGAATGGACTTATTACACATGCGACCTTGGATATAAATACGTTGAAATAAATGCAGAGTATACGACTTGATGCTAAGGTTTAGTCTAAAAAGTGTTCCAAAATTTTTGTAAGCTTAATTTTCCGTGTCATCCTGAGGCTGTAAGCCGAAGGAACTCCTCTTTTAAAAATAAGAAAAAATGAGATTCTTCGTACGGTTGCAGAATGACAATGTTGATTTTTGCAAGCAGTCTCAATTCCTATCCGCCTTCAGAATAAAGACGTTGATTTTTGAAACATCTTATAACTCTGTTAATAAACCTTATACCTGATGCTTTCTTAACTTTTCCATCTCTTTTTCTGGTAGAGGCGGAATATCTCCACTGATGCTTGCTACCAATGAGTAGGATTTTCTTCCAACCGGCTCTACCATGCCGATTTTAAAGCCTGCTTCTAATAGATTTTTCTTTACTTCTTTTGCTGATGAGTATGTAGCAAAAATTGCCTCATCTTTCATGATTTTCCTTAAATTTTCAAAAAGCTCAAGCTCCCACATTTCTGGATTAACTTTTGGAGAAAATGGGTCCCAAAAAACAGCATCAAACTTAATATTTTCATCCGTTAATGCTTGGATTGCTTCTCTACCATCAGCTAAAACAACCGATAGTTTTAAATTGTTGTCTTCGTATTTATAAACATCAAACGTTTTATTTCCTATTGTAAGTTTATCTAAAACCATCTTGAAAAATATTTCATACACATGTTTTAGGTTTTCTGGAATTTCAATTCTCTTTATATTTTCTAAAAAATTTTTATCTTTTTCTATGGAAATTATCTGTATTTTTGCGTTTGGATTTTTTTCTAAGCAGGATTTTATGGCGGTAGATGTATTATAACCAAGCCCAAAGCCAACATCTAATATGTTTGTACTGCCGTTTTTTTCACAGATTTCTTGGATTTTGCAAGGTATGATAAATTTATGCATGCTTTCTGTATATGCTCCTGCACTGCTTGAATGATATGCTTCGTTATAGTCAAAGTTATAAAGCGTAATCGTGTTATCAACGGTTATAACCTTTCCATCTGTAAATCTAAAATCTGGAATTTTTTTAATCAAATTAAGCTGTTTTAGATACTGAGAAAAAAGTCTTAAAGATTGTATGTGTTTGTCGGTTAGGTCATAGGAAAGATTTTTTAGATACTCTTTTTTTTCTGTTTCTAATGGATAGTTATCAATTTTTTCAAAAAATTCTTTAACATTCTCTTTAAGTTTGCTTTGGAAATTATAAATCCTTTCTCTGTTGTTTAAGAAGTATTCTTTATTTACACACCACAGTGCAAAAGTAAAAGGGAGGTTGGTATAATCAAACCAAATTTTTGAAAGGTCGTAAACGTATGGGTAGTCAGACTTATGTTTTAAGGCTTTATCTCCAATGAGTAGAACAGAAAGCTTATTTTTTAGACTTTCAAAAGGTTTATATTCAGGCTTCTTGTTTAAAAAAATTTCAAAAATCACTCTAAGAAGGTTTACAGAAGTTTTAGATTCTTTTGTAATATAAATTTTTTTAATGTCTTCTAACGGAATATGGGATGCAAGAATGACAGATTTTACATCTTTACAAGAACTTATAGAAAGGTCTGGAAGGATAAAATATTTATAGTAATGTTCTAAATATTCAGCTGCCGATATTATTCCAGCGTCTATTTTGCCTTCAAACAAAAGTTTGTTTAGATTTGATGGAACATCTTTTACTATTTGGAAATCTCTAAACCTTTCTATTTGAAATGGCAAAGTATTAAGATAATCTATCCAACCGATTTTCATGATTTGTTTAAAAACTTTTTCATAATATAATCTTTTGCTCTCATAGTAATAATACTGATAATATATCCAACTACCAAGCTAATTACAATTACCAATATTGAGTATACAAGCGGGTAATTTGTAAGAAGATTAGCAAAAAAATTATCCGGAACAAGGCTAAAAATCTCTTTTTGCTTTGTAGATAAGAATTGCTTTAGGCTGTATGTAGCAACTATCAACATTAAAACAGCTAAAAACACTTTTAGATAAAATCTCTTTATTTTCTGACCAAGAATGGAGCCAAAAACAGCACCAAAGGAAGAACCTACCAACAAAATCAACCCAAGAATTATATCAACACCATGGTTAAAGTACGAATGTAAAAAGGATAAAAAGCTTGTGATAAAGACCATTTGGAAAACGCTAATAGCAATTGCGGAAACAACGTCATAGCCTGCAAGATACATTAAAGCCGGCACAACCAAATTCCCACCGCCGATTCCCATAACAGCCGCAAGAAATCCCGATAATAGTCCTATACCTGCCGGTACTATCAAAGAGACTTGACCAACGTTAAAATCCTTTTTAAATGGAAGGTTTTTAATAAATTCAGGAGCCTTATGCTCATGTTTTTCTTTGTTTTTAAAAGATTCGTAAAAAATAAAACTACCGAGCAAAAATAGATATACGGTGTAAACAAGAAGAATAAACCTTTTTACATCACCGGATTGTTTTAGATAGTTTATAAGTAAAACACCAATAAAACCACCTATTACTCCGTATACTACAACATACTTTCCCATTTTTGTGTCAACTTTTCCGGATTTAAGATAGTTTAAAAACCCGGACAAAGACGCTCCTATCATCTGGCTAATGGATGTTCCAACTACCACTACAGAAGGTATACCCATTTTTATCAATATTGGATTTAAAATAATGCCACCACCAATTCCAAGCATTCCGGACAAAACTCCAACAACAATCCCAAGAATTAAAACTTCTATTACATTAATTTCTGTAT
>NZ_ABZS01000089.1 GCF_000173615.1 Sulfurihydrogenibium yellowstonense SS-5
TTCTACAACTTCAACAATTATCGGTAAATCCTCAGATAGGTCTAATATTGATGCTGCATGGATTCTTGAAGATTTACCAAATCCAAGTATTCCTCTTAAAACTGTTGCTCCTGCTATATGATTTTCTCTAAGAATTTCAACAATTTTTTTGTATAAAGGTTTTCCTTGGTATCTATCCGCCTCGCCTATATGTATTCTAAGCAAAACAGCTTCTGTTTCGGTTTTCACAATATGCCTCCTATAACATCCTTGCCAATACTATTCCTGCAAATGCTGATAAAAAGGATAGTCCAAAGTTTAAAGCAACATTCAGTAAAGCTCTTAGATAATCTCCATCCATGACTATTGATAATGTTTCATAGGTTATAGATGATAATGTAGTATAACTTCCACAAAAACCAACTGCTACGAATAGTCTCCAAAGCGGGTCTAAAGACAGTTTTTCTAAAAACAGTATCATAAAAAATGAGAGGATAAATGAACCAACAACATTAACTATAAGCGTTCCGTATGGTAGCCATGTTCCAAAAAATTTTGCAGAGTATACACCTGTTAAGTATCTAAGAATTGCTCCAATGCTTCCACCTACTGCAATAACTAAATACTTCTCCAATTACTTACTCCAAGTTATAGCATTTTAGGATAGTAAAATTTTACCATACGTTAAATAAAAATTTAATTAAGCATAAAAGTGTTCAAAGTTTTTGTAAATTTGTCTTTCCTTGTCATCCTGAGGCCGAAGGATCTCTTTTTTGATTTTTTGACTTGAGAAGAAAAAATATGAGATTCTTTATTTACGCTTAGAATGACAATTTTGATTTAAAGTAGGAAATTCTTCGCACGGTTGCAGAATGACGATGTTGTTTTTTTGCAAGCAGCCTCAGTACTTTAATTGAGTATATAAGCATGCCTTACTTATTCATTGCCATAAACTGCTCTTGTGCATTAAAAGAACTTCTTACCAATATGCCAGAAAATACATACTTAAAACCTATCTTATAGCCTATTTCTTCAAACTCTTTAAACTCTTCTTCCGAATAATATCTGTATACCTGTAAATGGTTTTTTGATGGCTGTAAATATTGACCGATTGTTAGTATTTCTACGTTATTTTTATACAAATCTTCCATTAAATTTATTATCTGTTCTTTCGTCTCTCCAAGCCCTACCATAAAGCCGGATTTTGATATAGTTTTTGGACTTATTTCTTTTATTGATTTTAGTATTTTCAACGACCTTTCATAATTTCCCTGCGGTCTTACAATTTTATAAAGCTCTTTTACAGTTTCTATATTGTGATTTACAACCTCCGGATTTTCATCTAACACTGTTTTTAAAGATTCTATACTTCCTTTAAAGTCTGGTATCAAGACTTCTATTATTATACCCGGATTTATTTCTCTTACTTTTTTTATAACCTTTGCGAAGTGGGACGCTCCGCCGTCCGGAAGGTCATCTCTATCAACCGATGTAATTACAACATGTTTTAACCCAAGTGTTTTTACGGCATTTGCTACATTCTCAGGCTCTTGTGGGTCTAAAGCTTGTGGTTTTCCGTGAGATACATTACAGTATGGACAGTTTCTAGTGCAGATATCGCCCATAATCATAAAAGTGGCTGTTTTTCTTGAAAAGCAGTCGCCAATGTTTGGACAATTAGCCTCCTCGCAAACTGTGTGTAGGTTCAGCCTGCGAAGAAGCTTTTTAATTTTAAATACTTCCGGTAAAAGTGGAGACTTTACTTTTGGCTTCACTTATTCACCGTAGCCATAATCCTTAAACCAATTTGGATACAATGGATAACTTGAGCATAAGGATAAAACATCATCTTTTACTTCTTGGATAACTTTTTCATTATCAAGATTTTTCAAAACTTTAACAATATTTTTCGCAATTCTTCTCATGTCGTTTTCTTTCATTCCTCTGGTTGTCAATGCTGCTGTTCCAAGTCTTATTCCGGATGTTACTGTTGGTTTCTCTGGGTCAAATGGTATTGCGTTTTTATTAACTGTTATGTTAGCCTTTCCAAGAGCTTCTTCTGCTTGGTTTCCTTTTACGTTTAACGGTCTTAAATCAACAAGCATCATATGACTGTCTGTTCCACCGGATACAATCCTTAAACCTTCCGCCATTAACTCTTCTGCCAATGCTCTGGCATTTTTTACTACTTGCTCTGCATACTTTTTAAAATCTTCTGTTAAAGCTTCTCCAAATGCTACAGCCTTTGCAGCGATCACATGCATAAGTGGTCCACCTTGTAATCTTGGGAACACCCATTTATCTATATCTTTTGCATACTCTGATTTACACAGAATTACCCCACCTCTTGGACCTCTTAGTGTTTTATGGGTTGTGGACGTTACAAACTGAGCATAAGGGACGGGATTAGGATATACTCCACCGGCTATTAATCCTGCGTAGTGAGCCATATCAACCATTAATAATGCACCAACTTCATCGGCTATCTCTCTAAATTTTGCAAAGTCAATAACTCTTGAGTATGCCGATGCACCTGCTACAATCATTTTTGGTTTATACTCTTTTGCAAGTCGGTAGACTTCATCATAATCGATAAGTTCTGTTTTTGGATTTAATCCATACTGAACAGAGTTAAAAACAATTCCGGAAATATTTACCTTAGCTCCGTGTGTAAGGTGTCCGCCATGGTCTAATCTCATTCCAAGAATTGTGTCGCCCGGTTGGAGCTGAGAGAAAAACACAGCTTGGTTTGCCTGTGAGCCGGAGTGTGGCTGAACGTTTGCATGTTCTGCTCCAAACAATTTTTTAAGCCTTTCTATTGCAAGTTCTTCAACTATATCAACATACTCACATCCACCGTAGTATCTTTTATGGGGTAAACCCTCTGCGTACTTGTTTGTTAGCACGCTTCCTTGAGCTTCCATTACAGCCTGAGATGTATAATTTTCAGAAGCTATCATTTCTAAATGCTCTTCTTGTCTTTTAAACTCTTTTGAGATTGCACTATAAACTTCAGGGTCTACATTTTTTAGATGATTCAACAATTTTAAAACCTCCTACTTAGATTATTCCTTTTTCAATATCTAAAATTAATTTAACTCTTCTTTCATGTCTTCCGCCTTCAAAAGGTGTTTCTAAAAATACATCTATGATTGCAAGAGCATGGTCTAAACCTATTACTCTTTGACCAAGGGCTAAAACGTTAGCATCGTTATGAGACCTTGCCATTCTTGCCATAAATTCGTTTGTGCATAGGGCTGCTCTTACTCCTTTAATTTTATTGGCTGCAATAGATATTCCTATTCCGGTTCCACAGATGATTATTCCTCTGTCAGCTTCACCAGATTGTACGCTTTTACCAACTTCTTCACCAAAGTAAGGATAATCAACAGGTTCAGGAGAATAAGTTCCTTTGTCTATAACTTCATATTTTTTTGATTTTAGATATTCTTTTATTTTTTCTTTGTAGAAGAAACCACCATGATCGCTACCGATTGCTATTTTCAAAAAATCATCCTCCTGAAAAATAATATTTTTAATTTTATCATAATTGAATATGACAGAGTGGTGAGTTATACGATGACATCTTAGGTTATCTTTCATTTATGTTTATCGATCAACCTTTCACTGCCATCTTGAGGACTATAGTCTGAAGGATCTCCTTTTAAATTCTATAAAAACTACTAATTTCTTATCTCAAGGCATCAGAACTTTATTAGCAAACTTTTTCATCTGTTGACTTTCCTCTTAAATAATTTTTATCTATACAATCCTCTTGCATAAATATACTCTTCAACCTCTGGTAATACTAAGTATTTAATAGATTTGCCGTTTTTTACTCTATTTCTAATTTCTGTTGATGAAATTTCTAATTGTCTTGATTTAAAAAAATAAACTGTTGTTTCGCTTAGGTTTAAGTTATTATCTACGCACAATCTGTCATACGAAAATTTTACAAGTAAAAATTCTTTTATTTTTTCAAAATCTGTATTATCTCTACTTACAACAATAAACTTTGTGTTTTCTAATAAGTTGACAGGTTCTTTCCATTTATCTAAAGTCAAAAAAGCATCAGAACCTACTATAAAAAATGGATTATATCCAAGCTTCTCCTTAAAGAATTTGATAGTGTCAATCGTATAAGACTTTTCTTTTTTGTTTATTTCAAAATCTGAGATTTCAAAAAAAGGATTATTCTTTATGGATAAATCTAACATCCTAAGCCTATCTTCTGGGTTTGAAAAATGAGATTCTTTTAATGGACAATGATAGGCTGGGATGAAAATAATTTTAGAAAAATTGTAATATTCCCTTATATCTTCAGCAATACGAAGATGACCCAGATGAACTGGGTCAAAACTTCCTCCAAATAGTGCGATCATCTTAAAGGTAATGTTAGATATATTCTATTATCTCCTTTTTGTACATAAAGAAGAACGTTATCTTTTCCTTCTTTTTTAGCTTTTGATATTATAGACCAAAACTCAGAAGCAGATTTTACAGGAATATTATTCACAGAAAGGATTATATCTCCGGCTTGTAAACCTGCCTCTTCTGCAGCACTGCCTTCTTTAACGGCATAAACTAAAACTCCATTAGCCACCTTAGGTAATCCATATTTTTGTATCAATCCAGGTGTTAAATCTTTTACTATCAATCCTATACTGTTTTCTATTGTTGATGAACCTTCGTCAGTTGTTTGCTCTTGTGCATCACCACCTTCTAATGGAGCAGTAATTACTGTAAATGTTAGTTCTTTACCATTTCTTATAACTTTTAGATTGATTTTTGTTCCCGGTGGGTTTTTCATTATCTGATTTTGTAAATCTTGGACTTCAGAGATTTTTTTGCCATTTACTTCTACTATAATATCTCCTGCTTTAATACCAGCTTTGTCTGCTGGTCCTCCTGCCTGCACGTTAGAAACAAGCGCCCCTTCGTATACTCCAAAGTGTTCTGCAAGGTCTGGAGTTAAAGGTTGAACGATTACACCAATTTTACTTCTTTTTACTTTTCCATATTTTAATATTTGATCCATAATCCATTTTGCTTGATTTATTGGAATTGCAAAACCAAGACCTTGTGCTCCGGCAATTATAGCAGTATTGATTCCTACAACTTCACCTTTGATGTTGATCAGTGGACCGCCGGAGTTTCCTGGATTAATCGCTGCGTCTGTTTGAATAAATCCTTCCCCCGGTCTATCTTCTATCTGTCTGTTTTTGGCTGATACGATTCCTATTGTAACTGTATCTGAAAGTCCAAGGGGGCTTCCGATTGCAATAACTGTCGCACCTACTTTTAATTGGTCAGAATCTCCAAGCTTTAAAACATGCTTAGATGCAAAATCTTCTATTCCTTTTTTAAATGGAACTTCTATTAATGCAACATCGCTTAGTTTATCGCCACCAACAACTCTTCCTTTTAGTACAACTTTGTTTTTAAATGCAACTTGAATATCTTTTGCATTTTCTATCACGTGATTGTTCGTTAGAAGATACACAACCTTTTTATTATAATCTACGTCTACAATAAAAGCAGAACCAAGACCTTGTCTTTTTTGCTTAAATTCTGGTGTGTTTGGGATACCAAAAAAATCACCAAATGGAATATCGCGAAAAGGATTAGGGATTTTAACTTCTTGAGTGGTAAACACGGTTGCAACACCAGGAGAAACCATTTCAATAAGCTTTATCCTCTCGTTTTCTATAGCTTCAAGATTTTGAAGCGATAAAGTCTGACCTTTTATACTTTGACTGTAACTTTCTTGCTGTTTTCCAAACTGAGCAAAAACAACATAAGCAACTGCTAAAATTAAAGCAATTGGTAAAACTACCTTTTTCATAATTTTTATAACCTCCGCTTTTATATTCATAAGGTCCTCTCAATCATCATTATTTATTATTATAAATCTAAAACCTCTAATCCATGTTAACAATATTTAAATGTTTTGTAAACTATTTTCGAATTCAGTCCATGGAAGTTTATATTTTAATGAGACTGCTTGTAAAAATCCACATCGTCATTCTGCAGCCGACTAAGAATCCTGACCTCAAAGATGTCATTCTGCAGCCGGTGAAGAATTTATTTTTTTTACCTATTTGATAAAACATGAGATCCTTCGGCCTTCGGCCTATGGATGACACGGAAAGGTAAGCTTACGAAAATTTTGGAACACTTTTTATATTTTGATTTTGAAAGTAGATTTTAAATTACGATTCTGTAAGTGAAAGAATTAGACATTTATGCAAGACCTGAGACTCACCCACCAGGTATTAAAGACAAAACAAAAATAAAAAAGCCCCCTTAAAGGGGGCTTCAATGTTATTTATATTTTTTTATATTTTTTACTTAATTTCTATCTTAACTTCTTTTTCTTGAACGGATTTTGGTATTGTTAATTTTAAAATACCATCTTGATATTCTGCTTTAGCTTCTTCAATTTTTACGTCTGCTGGTAATGGGATTACTCTTTCAAACTTTCCATAAAATCTCTCTCTTCTGTAATAATTTTCATCTTTTTTCTCTTCTTCTTTTTTAACTTCGCCTCTAATTATAACAGCATTGTCTTTTACTTTCAATTCAATATCTTCTTTTTTAGCACCAGGTATTTCTGCTTCAATTACAACATTGTTGTCCTTTTCATACACATCAACTCTTGGAGACCAAACAACCACTTCCGCTGTTTGTTCAGCCGGAACCAATTCTTTAAAAATTCTGTTAATCTCGTTTTCCAATCTT
>NZ_ABZS01000088.1 GCF_000173615.1 Sulfurihydrogenibium yellowstonense SS-5
TTTCTTTCTCATCTTTATCCCTCCGATTTTCATAATTTTAAATTCTTATATTATATTTTCCCATGTTTCTTTTAGCTTGTACAGCAGGAAAAATTAAAAAGTAGAAAACCAAAGCATACTATTTAACATATGCTAAAATTTTTAAATTATATAAAAAAGCTTAGAGGTGATAAGAAAATTGGCATCTAATAAGAATGTAGCTCTTTCCGGAATGATTGGAAATATTTTAGAATGGTATGATTTTACTTTATATGGCTATCTTGCTGTAATTTTATCTCAGTTATTCTTCCCATCAGAAAACGAAACCTTATCACTTCTTGCATCATTTGGGGCGTTTGCTGTAGGTTTTTTCTTTAGACCTCTTGGCTCTGTCTTATTTGGATATATAGGCGATAAGTACGGAAGAAAAAAGGCTTTGATAGTCTCTATCTTTTTGATGGCTATACCAACATTTTTGATAGGATTACTTCCAACCTATCAGCAGATTGGTATTTTAGCTCCAATATTACTTACTTTTTTTAGAATACTTCAAGGGCTGTCAACAGGAGGAGAGTATACAACTTCCGTTACGTTTGTGGTAGAGCATGCACCAAAAGACAGAAGAGGCTTTTTTGGAAGTATAAATTTACTTGGTGCGGTAATTGGAATTATGTTTGGCTCTTTGATGGGAGCGTTTTTAAATAATACTTTCGATAAAGAAACCTTGCATGATTGGGGCTGGAGAGTTGGATTTTTATTTGGAATAGTATTGGCTATAGTAGGAGTACACATTAGAAAAAATACATCAGAAACACCGGAGTTTTTAGCAATGGAGGAAGAAAACAAAACGAAAAATCCACTACTAAAAACATTCATACACCATCCAAAAGAATTTTTAATCTCTATCATCTATAGCAGCTTACAAGGTGTAGCGTTTTTCTTATTGTTTCTCTATATGCCAACGTTTTATAGCAAAGTGCTAAAATTTGAGATGTCAAAGGCTTTATTTATAAATAGCTTTGCGATGTTTGTTTTGATAATCTTAATACCTGTCATGGCTCATTTGTCAGACAAGTACGGCAGAAAGCCATTTTTATTGGCATCTACGTTTTTATATTCAGTGGCTTCTGTATTTTTATTTAAAGCAATTATATCAGGTGATATCCGTATCATTGTAATGTCTCATGTTGCGTTTGCTTTAATATCATCACTGTTTATGTCTATACTTCCTACATTTTTGGTAGAAAACTTTCCGCCGGATGTAAGAAATACTGCGTTTTCTGTTGGATATAACATATCTCTTGGAATATTTGGCGGAACAGTTCCTATGGTTGCTACTCTTTTAATTCAAAAAACCGGCGTTTTATACTCTCCGGCTGTTTATCTATCTGCAGTTGCATTTATATGTTTTCTTACTACTTTATTTATAAAAGAGTCTTTCAAAAATGAAATATAGGTGATTAACATGCCGGTATTAACTAAAAAAACAGTTCATGATTACTTAAAGCTTCCGGAAGGCTCGCCATATCAACTTATCCAAGGGAAGCTTGTTATAAGTCCAGCTCCAAGCATTTTTCATCAAAAGATATCAAAAAGAATTTTTCAGATTTTGTATAAAAATATAGAAAACGACCAAAAAGGAGAGGTATTTTACTCTCCAGTAGATGTATACTTAGACGAAGAGAACGTATTCCAGCCAGATTTAGTGGTTGTTTTAAAAGATGGTAAAGCTAAAATAGAAGAAAAAGGAATAATTGGAGCTCCTAATGTAGTAATAGAAGTTTTATCTCCTTCGAGTGCATACTATGATTTGGTTGAAAAAAAGGAAGTATATCAAAAATACGGTGTAAAAGAGTATTGGATTGTTGACCTAAAAAGAAAAACAGTAGAGATTTATAAAAACTCTGACAATGAGTTTGTCCTTGTAGCTTCTGCAAGGGAAAACGGTAAAGTGTTTTCCGAAATTCTGAGTTTAGAATTTGATTTAAATGATATTTTTAAAGAGGAGTAGAGAATGGCAAAAATAGTTAAATTTGGTAATTTTGAAGAAAAGCCGGATGAAAATAAAGAAAAAGTTATTGATGAAGTAGTTTCTCAGTCTCAAACTGATGAAGAAATGCAGATAAAAAAAGCTGTAGAGGAGCATATTCTTGTTAATTTTGCAGTAAAAGAAGTTCTTGAGATGGATATTGTTTACAAAATAAACAAAGCTGATATTGGAGTCATTGGGACAGTAGTTTATGAGCATAAGAGAAGAGGAGGTCCTTTTATAGCAGATTTTATAGCAAAAGGATATAAAAACAAAAATCAGTATATAATAGATACATTGGCTTTTGAAGCAGGTGAACCTGATTTATACAGAGATATATTTAATATATTGAAAGCTAAGAAAGCTTTACCGGAAATTGATTAAAGAGAGGTTTTTAAAATGGGCTTACCAAGTTTAAGAATAGGAAAATATGAATTTGAATATCCAATAATTCAAGGTGGAATGGGCGTTGGTATATCGTGGGAAAATTTGGCAGGCAATGTTTCTAAGCATGGATGCTTAGGAGTTGTATCGTCCGTTGGAACAGGATACAGATATCCTAACTATGTAAAACTAAAAGATGGAAGACCAATAGGAAGTAAGTATATTCATAACAAAGAAGCTTTAACAAAAATAATACAAGATGCAAAAGAGATAGCAGGTGGAGAAAAAGCTATAATAGGCGTAAACATTCTCTGTGCCATTACAGAGTATGATAGGGTCGTTAGAGATTCTATTGAAGCCGGTGCTAAGATAATAATCTCCGGTGCTGGATTGCCACTTAGACTTCCTGAATATGCGGAAGGTTCTGATGCTGCTCTTGTGCCGATTGTATCTTCTGCAAGGGCTTTAAGGGTAATCTGTAAACACTGGAAAAAGAAATATAACAGACTTCCTGACGCAGTAGTGCTTGAAGGTCCATTATCCGGAGGTCACCAAGGGATACCTTACGAAGACTGTTTTAAGCCGGAATATCAGTTAGAAAATCTTCTTCCTGAGGTTTTAAAAGAAAGGGACATGTGGGGAGATTTTCCGGTCATAGTTGCAGGTGGAATTTGGAGTAAAGAAGATATTGAATGGTATATTTCGCAAGGTGCTGCCGGCGTTCAGATGGGTACAAGGTTTGTTGGAACTTATGAATGTGATGCATCACCAGAATTTAAAAAAGTCATCATAAATGCAAAAAAGGAAGATATAGTTTTACTTAAATCACCTGTTGGCTATCCGGCAAGGGGAATTGTAACAAAGCTTATAAAAGATATTGAAAAAGGAGCAGCTCCTGAAGTTAAATGTACGTCTAACTGCGTGGTCCCATGTAATCATGGAGAAGAAGCTAAAAAAGTTGGATACTGTATAGCGGACAGGCTTGGAGATGCTTACCTTGGAAGAGTAGAAACTGGATTATTCTTCTCCGGTGCTAATGGATATAGAATTAAAAGATTAGTCCATGTGAAAGATTTAATAAGAGAGCTTGTTGAAGGAATACCATCCGGACAGGAAGAGCCGGAAGAAAGCTTAATAGTAAAATGAAATTAGAAGGAATCATCCAAGACCAGCTTAACAGTTTATTAGAGATAAAAACAGATGATGGATATACCATAGAATCTGTCCATTATAGGACTACTTTATGCGTTTCATCTCAGGTTGGATGTTCGGTCAGATGTGCATTCTGTGCATCTGGCTTAAATGGTCTTATGAGAAATCTTTCATCACAAGAGATTATTAATCAATACGAAATAGCAAAAGACAAAGGATTTGAGATTACAAACATAGCCTTTGCCGGAATTGGTGAACCACTACTTAACTTTGAAAATGTTAAACAAGCATTTGATTACTTTAAGTCTATTGGTTTAAAAGTTAGCTTTTATACAACAGGATTTCCCATAAAATACTTTAAAGAGCTACTTCATCTAAATCATGATGGACTGACATTATCTCTACATTCAGTTTTAGAAGAAAAAAGAAAATCCTTGATTCCAAACTCTCATAGCATAGAAGAATTAATTCAAGTCTTTGAAAATCATTTAAAAACTTTATCAAGCAGGAAAAGAAAGCTTTACTCTATTGGATATCTGCTAATTTATGGAGAAAATGACTCTGACGAAGAGTTAGAGGCTTTGGCAAACATTGCAAAAAGATTAAACATCGGAGTTTTTTTGCTTAAATACAACGAGATAGAAAGTTTGCCATTTAAGACCACTCCGGATGAAGAGTACGAAAAAGCATTTTTAAAGCTAAAAAGCAATGGAGTTAGAACAACTTTATCTAATAGATACAGAACAAGAAAAATAGGCGGTTGTGGTACTTTGATGGTAAATAGGTTAGTGGGAGTTTAAATCACTCCACTCTTTAAAATATCATGAATATGAACTATCCCTATTGGCTTACTGTTTTCAACCACAGGAAGGACTGTTATGTTATATCTTTCCATTAACTCCAATGCCTGAAGAACATACCAATGCTTTTCAGCTACCTTGGGATTTTTTGTCATAGCATCTTTTGCGAAAGAATTGTCTATACTACCACCTTTATTTATAAATCTTCTTAGGTCGCCATCTGTTATAATTCCCACTAAATTATCATTTTTATCAACTATCAAAACAGCACCTAAGCCTTTTTCTGACATTTCAATGATGGCTTCTTTCAAAGGTGTATCTGTATAAGATAATGGCAGGTCTTTTCTCATGATATGCTCAACTTTCATAAGCTTTTTACCAAGAGAACCACCTGGATGAAATTTTGCAAAATCCTCTTCTTTAAAACCTCTTAATGTAAGCAATGCTACTGCCAAAGCATCACCAAGAACAAGCGTTGCAGTTGACGTTGAAGTTGGTGCTAAATTCAGCGGACAGGCTTCTTTGTCAACGTTTAAATATAAAACCACATCAGAATATTTTGCCAAAGTAGAGTCTTTTTTATTTGTTATAGAGATTATCTTGTTTCCCCATCTTTTTAAAATTGGAATAATTGCGATTAATTCCGGAGTTTCACCACTGTTTGAGATGGCTAAAATCAAGTCTTCTTTTTCCACCATCCCAAGGTCGCCATGAATGGCTTCAGCCGGATGCAAGAAAAATGAAGGTGTACCCGTTGATGAAAAAGTGGAAGAAATTTTTTTGCCTACGATTCCTGATTTGCCAATTCCTGTTATTACAACTTTACCTTTACAATTTAAAATTAAGTTTACAGCCTTTTCAAAATTTTCGTCTAATGAGTCTTTAAGTCTGTTTAGGGCATTTATCTCCTCATCTATTGTTTTTTTTGCAATATCCAAAATCAATTTAATTCAGCCTCAGGCATTGTTAGATTTTCTTTTGACCCACAGCCATTACATCCACCACAGCTTTTTTGTGGCTTAATCATTCCTTTTTCTTCAAGCTCTTTGAAGCTAATTTCAATCGTATCATTTTCTTCATTTATCAGGATTATTTTCTCTCTTATAAAATCGTAGTATTTAACTATATAATCTTTGCCGTCCCAATTGATGGTTGAACCAATTTCCGGAAGGTCTTTTTTAATCTCGTAATTTCCAAGTTCATAAGTCAAACAGCACATAAGCCTTCCGCAGATTCCTGTAAACTTTGCCGGTGTTGGTGGAAGATTTTGGTCTTCTAAAATTTCTACAGAGATATTTTCAAATTTATCTAAAAATACATTACAGCAACATTGTTGACCACATATGCCAATTGCACCTGCGATTTGAACCCCATCCCTCACTCCAACCTGCCTCATCTCTATTCTCATCTTTATCCTTTTAGCAAGGATCTTTACAAGCTCTCTGAAATCCACTCTACTTTCTGCAGTATAATAGAAAATTACTTTACTTCTGTTTATTGGTATGTAAGCTTTTAAAAGATTCATCTTTAAGCCTTGCTTACTTGCTTCTTCTTTACAAGTTTCAAGATGCCTCTGAGCTTCGTTTTCGTAAGCATCAAACTTCATAATATCTTCTTTTGTCGCCTTTCTAAGAAATTTATAATTTTTTAATTCCGGTGTGTAAACCGTATTACCAAGAACTAAAACAAGCTCCTCACCTTTTTCTGATTCAATAACTACAAAATCCCCTTTTTTTATACTTACCGGAACCTCTACCTCGGAAAATTTGTTTGTATCAAAGAACCTTATTCTTACCGGTTTTATGTTATTCATACAATGCTCCTTTTTGAGTTAGTCTAATATAAAAGCTTTCAACAATCAATTTTTTCTTAACACCCTTTCTTAAACTTGTAATAGCTAATCTATACTGATTTAAAAATTTTTGATAGCTGTCAATATCTTTTAAATCTTTACTATGCTTAATGTAGAATTTAAAAATTATATCAAAAAAAAGATTTACATCTTCTGTATCCATTTTGTCTATCTTGGCTGCGATTGAAAATATGCCTTCCGGATGTTTTTTATTTATCAAAATTCCAACAAAATCTTTAGCCCATACATAAATATCCTCTTTTTTCAATAGCGTAGAAGCAATGCATAAACTTCCATCCGATATATCAGCAAGCTCTTTTATCTTTTTTTCATCACTTAATTTTAGGCTTAAAATATCAACCACATCCTGATGGCTCAACTTTCTAAATCTAATTTTTTTTAGCCTAGAAACTATTGTAGGAAGAAGCTGATTTTGGTTAGAGGTTGTAAGTATGATTAAAGTGTTTGACGGTGGTTCTTCCAAGGTTTTTAGCAATGCATTTGCACTTTCTGTATTTAAATTTTCTGCCTTTTCTATGATTAAAACCTTTCCTTTTAAAGACTTTAAAGAAAGAAAGCTTATAGCTTCTCTAATTTGGT
>NZ_ABZS01000087.1 GCF_000173615.1 Sulfurihydrogenibium yellowstonense SS-5
TATTAATACTCTTGTATTTTAAGTATGGAACCATCTCTTGCTTCTATTTCTAAAACAGCATTTCCTTCAACCAAGCCAAGACTCTTTGGCTTAATATTTATATTTAAAGATACTTCTTTTTGATTATCAATACTTTGTTCGAAAACTTTAATTTTATGATTATTCTGGGAAATATATACTTTTAAATCTCTTATACCCGGCTTATCGTCTACGGCTTTAACTGATATAACAGCATTCTCTCCCAAAGACAAAGTTTTATTCAGTACTGTAATCTCAGGCTTTGAAAAGTTTATCTTTCCTAAGATGAATAAAACAACAAACCCTATTAGAATAAGTAGGATTAAAAATAAACTTTTTTTCATCTACACTCCTTCATTAATCTGCCTTGTTAAGAAAGATTTTCTTGCCATGTATTTGTTGTAAGCATCTATGTAAGCTTTAATACTTGCTTCTATTATGTCTGTAGATGTTCCTTTTCCGGAAGCTATATGCTCAGAATCTTCAAATCTGACAATAACTCTTACTTCACCCATTGCATCTTTACCTGAGCTTAAAGACCTAATAGTATAGTCCATAAGCTTTCCTTTTATGTTTAAAGCTTTTTCCAAAGCATTGAATGCACAGTCTATCGGACCATCTCCGCATGCAGTTGAGATTACCTCTTGTCCTTCCTTTTCTATTCTTACAGTCGCAGTTGGAATAACGTTATCACCACTGATTACATGGAAGTATTTTAATTTTGCTTCTTGGTCAAACTCTGAAAACTCTTCTAAGATTAAAGCTTCTATATCTTCATCAAATACTTCTTTTTTCTTGTCTGCTAGTTTTTTAAACTTTTGGAACAATGTGTCTATTTCGCTTTCCGATAAGGTTGTATAACCAAGCTCTTCCAATCTTGCTTTAAATGCATGTCTTCCGGAGTGTTTTCCAAGAACAATTTTAGATTTTGGCACACCAACATCCTCAGCTCTCATTATTTCATAAGTTTCTCTATGTGCAAGAATTCCATGCTGATGTATACCTGCTTCGTGGGCAAAAGCATTATCTCCAACAATTGCTTTGTTTGGTTGCACAAAACTTCCTGTAATTCTGCATAATAATCTGCTTGTCTTGTAAATTTCTTTTGTGTTTATAGTTGTATAAACATCTTTAAAGTAATCATGTCTTACTTTTATAGCCATTACAACTTCTTCAAGTGCAGCATTACCAGCCCTTTCACCAATTCCATTTATAGTTGCGTGAACTTGTCTTGCTCCATTTTTTACAGCAGAGAGGGAGTTTGCAACCGCTAATCCTAAATCGTTATGACAGTGAACGCTGATTACAGCCTTATCTATATTTGGAACGTTATTTTTAATATCAGCTATTAACTTTCCAAACTCTTCCGGAATAGCATAACCAACAGTATCAGGTACGTTTATCGTCTTAGCTCCTGCATCTATAACAGCTTCAAAAACTCTGTACAAAAACTCTCTTTCAGACCTAAAAGCATCTTCTGCAGAAAACTCAACATCATCTGTAAATTTTAAAGCATACTTTATTGCTTTTACAGCCCTTTCTAAAACTTCCTTCGGCTTCATTCTTAACTTATACTGCATATGAATAGGAGATGTTGCTATAAATGTATGAATTCTTCTGTTTTCTGTTGGAGATAGAGCTTCTCCTGCTTTTTCTATGTCCGACTCTAATGCCCTTGCCAAGGAGCAAACTTTTGCATTTTTCACTTCCTGAGCAACTCTTTTAATAGCCTCAAAATCTCCTTCGGATGCAGCAGCAAAACCAGCCTCAATAACATCAACACCAAGTTTTTCAAGCTGTAAAGCCATCTTTACTTTTTCTTCAACTGTCATTGAAAAACCAGGCGCTTGTTCACCATCTCTTAAAGTAGTATCAAATATAATCAACTTTTCCATTTTAATCCTCCATAAAGTTATAAAAAAACGTTATTAATAAAAGATAAAATATGATAACATAATGAGAAATTCAAGGAAAATGCACTATGTAAACTGCTTGTAAAAATCCACATCATCATTCTGAGCGAAGCGAAGAATCTCACGTTTTTCTTTTTAACCAAAAAATCAAAAGATGAATAAGATCCTTCAGCCTTCAGCCTCAGGATGACAAAGAAAGGTGAGCTTACAAAAATTTTAACAGCACTCTCAGATTCTTCACAGACTGTAGAATGACATTACTGTATGGTCTTTAGCTTTGATCAACGAAAACCTTAATCCCTATCTAAAAATATTCTTGATGCTGTTGTTCCTCTTTGACCTTGATACTTACCTCTATATGGTTTTTCTGACCTATCTTCCATTTTTGCGAAAACAAGCTGACAGATTCTCATTCCAGGATAAATTTTTATTGGAATACTGTTTGCATTGTAAAACTCTAAGGTTATGTTGCCTTCAAATCCAGCATCCACCCAGCCGGCATTTTCAATAAATAAACCAAGCCTTCCTAAGGAAGACCTTCCTTCTACAAATGCAGTCAAAAAGTCCGGAAGTTTTATATACTCTATCGTCGTAGCAAGAACAAACTGTTTTGGTTTGATGATAAACCCTTCTTCTGTGGCTATCTCTTTTATAAGCCTATTGGAAAAATAAGGGTCTCTTACATCTATTATTTCTATGTCTTCCGGATAAATCAAAAATTCATTTCCAAGTCTTAAATCAACAGAAGAGGGTTGGATTTGGATGTCATCAAGAGGATTTATCTCAAGTAAACCTTCGCTTATATATTTTCTAATTGTCTTGTCATTTAAAATCATTGTACTATATTATAACAAAATTTTTTTATGAGGTAGTTAAATTGAAAATATATTTAAACCTAAAAGAAGAGCTTAAAAAAGAACCTTTTAAAGAGCTTGAATTTGATATTCCAATGAATGAGTTGGATTTGCCACAAGAGTATATAGTAAAAGATGGACAAAGTGTATCTGTAAAATTACATTTACTTAAAGACAAAGATGGCTACGTTATCACGGCTATCTTCAACACGTCTATTTTAATGCACTGTGATAGATGTTTAACTGAGTTTTATCAACAGTTTAATGTTTGTGAAAGTATTTTATTTACAAAAAAACACCCAAAACATCAGGAACTTTCAGAGGCTGAATTATATTCTGAATACTTAGAAGATGAGGAAAAATTTGACGTGTATGATTTCATCAGAGAGGAAATCCTTGTAAACACTCCGATGAAGCTTCTTTGTAATGAAGATTGCAAAGGTTTGTGTCCTTACTGTGGAGCGGATAAGAATGTTGAGCAATGTGATTGTGAAGAGAAAATGAGAAGAAAGTTGTCTCCTTTTGCTAAATTAGAGTCTCTTAAATCTTAAATTTTTGATATAATATATCCTTTAAAATTGAAAAAAGGAGGCTTACAATATGGCAGTACCTAAGAGGAAAAAATCTAAAGCAAAAACAGCTATGAGAAGAGCACAATGGAAATTAAAAATGCCCGGACTTTCTATCTGTCCTGAGTGTGGTCAGCCAAAAGCTCCTCACAGAGTTTGCTCCCACTGTGGATATTACAAAAACAAAGAGGTCATTGAGGTTGTATAAGTGTTTATAGCTTTAGACGCAATGGGAGGAGATTATGCTCCTCTCTGTAATATTAAAGGTGCAATAGAGTTTGCAAAAGAGTATAAAATAGGTGTATATTTAGTAGGAAAGAAGGAAGTATTAGAAGAGGAAATAAAAAAAAATAATCTTTCAATAGAAAATCTTCCGATTCAAATCATAGATGCTCCTGAAGTCATTGAAATGCACGAATCTCCATCCATAGCTCTAAGAAAGAAAAGAAGCTCTTCTATGCATATTGCAGGGAAATTAGTCAGAGAAGGTAAAGCTCAGGCTTTTGTGTCTGCCGGAAATACCGGTGCTGCAATGAGCATAGGAAAGTTTATTATTGGAGCTGCAGAAGGAATAGAGAGACCGGGTATAGCAGTGGCATTTCCAAACAAAAAAGGAAAAAGAACTGTACTGATTGACGTTGGTGCCAATGTAGACAGCAGACCAAGACATCTGTTATATTTTGCAGTAATGGGTCATACTTATGTCAAAGAAATACTTCAAACATCTGATAATCCAAAAGTAGGAATTTTAAGCATCGGAGAGGAAGAAGGAAAAGGAAACGAACTTGTAAAAGATACATATCCACTACTTAAAATGACTAAACTAAATTTTGTTGGAAATGCAGAAGGTAGAGATATTTTCACCGGAGATTTTGATGTTATTGTTTGTGATGGATTTGTAGGGAATGTTGTATTAAAAACAAGTGAAAGCCTTGGAATGATTATTCTTGAAATGATAAAAGAAGAAGTAGAAAAAAGCCTCATATCTAAAATTGGTGCAGCATTAATGTTACCTGCTTTAAAAAGATTTAAGAAAAAAGCAGATTTTACGGAATACGGCGGTGCTCCTTTGCTTGGCACTAAGGGAACATGCATAATCACCCATGGAAGAGCAGATGAAAAAGCTATAAAAAACGCATTACGATTTGCTTCTGAATTTGTAAATCACGATTTTAACAAAAAACTCCTTGAAAATATTAACACTCTAATTCCTCAAGAGCTGATAAAAGGAAAAGAAGAAGAAGTTTATGGAGAAAATAATGTCCAGTGAGATAAAAGGCATAGGAATGTATGTTCCTGAAAGAGTTTTAACCAACCATGATTTAGAAAAAATCCTTGATACATCGGACGAATGGATTTCAACAAGAACCGGGATAAAAGAAAGAAGAATAGCAGATGAATGGGTTAAGGCAAGCGACCTTGCTTTTCACGCATCAAAAGAAGCTATTGAAAATGCAGGATTAACTCCAAAGGACATAGACATTGTAATTGTAGCAACGTCTACTCCGGACAATATATTTCCTTCCACGGCTTGTATATTAGCCGATAAACTTGGATGTAAAAATCCAATGGCTTTTGATTTTTCAGCTGCTTGTAGCGGCTTTATATATGGCATTACAATAGCGGATAGTTTTATAAAATCCGGGAAAGCTGAAAATGTTCTTGTAGTTGGAAGTGAAGTTTTTTCAAAAATAATCGATTGGGCTGACAGGACAACTGCAGTACTATTTGGTGATGGTGCCGGTGCTGTTGTTATTTCCAAATCTAACTCTTCGAGTGATATTTTATCAACAGTAATGAAGTCTGATGGTTCTTATGGTCATCTTTTACACTGTCAGGTTGGCGAGAAGCTGAGAATGCAAGGAAGAGAAACTTTTAAACAGGCTGTTAAATCTATGGAAACTGCTTGCTTAAAAGCATTACAAAAAGCCGGGATAAATAAAGAAGATATTAAGTTAGTAATTCCTCATCAAGCCAACATACGAATCATTCAAGCATTGGCTGAAAATTAGAATTACCGTTAGAAAAGGTTTATAGCAATATTCATAGATACGGAAATACAAGTGCTGCATCCATTCCAATTGCTATGTATGAAGCTTACAAAGAAGGAAGGTTTAATAAAGGAGATTATATTCTTTTAACTGCTTTTGGCGGTGGATTAACTTGGGGTGCAGCAGTAATTAGATTTTAAAGTATTTTTCAAAAACATTGTTGGATGAAAAATTATGAAATACTTCGTACGGCTTTAGAATAAGAGATTTTTATTTTCTTTGTTATCCAGCAGCGTCGTGAAGTATCTTATTCTTTAATGTTTTTTAAAAAGAAAGAAAAAATAAATTCTTCGCTTCGCTCAGAAAGACATCTGTAATAATCCTTTCTTTATGTTTATCGAACAATCTTTTCCTGTTATATGAAGGCTTTAGCCTTTTAGAATTCTATATTTTTCTCAAAATCCTCTGGCTTTAGTGATTCTATCCATTCTTTTAGGTCTTCTTCGTCAATTTTTTCTTTTTTGCCATTATTAGCTTCAGCTAAAACCTCTTCTGAAACCAATATTGGACATCCAGACCTTAGAGCAATGTTTATAGCATCACTTGGACGTGCATCTATTTCAACAGTTCTACCTTCCTTGTCTCTTAAGATGATTGAAGCATAATAAGTATTATCTTTTAAAGTATGGATTATTACATTTTCAACGGATGTTGAGAGTGAGTTTAAGATGTTTGTAAATAAGTCATAAGTTAGTGGTCTTGGATAGGTCATTGATTCCAAATGCATAGCAATTGAGTTTGCTTCAAATACTCCAATCCAAATTGTTAGAATTTCATCATTTTCTTTGCCTTTTAATAACAACACAGGCATGTTTGTTATTGGGTCTAATGTAATACCTTGGACTTCCATCTCAACCATAATTAATCGCCTCCAATTATACTTCCTTCTAAGGAAAATCTATTTACTTTTTCAATTTTTACATTTACTAATTTTCCTAAATACTCCGGACTTCCTTCCGCATAAACAAGTTTATTAGTCCTTGTTCTGCCTACCAACTTATTCTCTTGATTTATCTCTTCTACCAAGATTTCAACTATTTTATCTTGATATCCAAGATTCTTTTTAAAAGTTATATCTTTTTGTAAATTTATCAAGTCATTTAAACGTTTTGAAAGCTCTTCCGGCGACTCTGTCATTGGTAAATCCGCTGCCGGGGTTCCTGGTCTTGGTGAATATTTAAATGCAAACACTTGGTCATACTCTACTTCTTTTATTACTTTAACTGTTTCCAAATAATCTTCGTAAGTTTCTCCCGGAAATCCAACTATGATATCAGTAGACAATGCTATATTTGGAATGTATTTTTTAAGCAATTCTATTTTTTGCAAGTACTCTTTTTGAGTATATCCTCTATCCATTGCTTGCAATATTCTGTCTGAACCTGCCTGAATTGGTAGATG
>NZ_ABZS01000086.1 GCF_000173615.1 Sulfurihydrogenibium yellowstonense SS-5
GATTTTAAAAATAACAGAGGTAAGATATAAAAATCAGCTTGCATCTATGATTGATTTACTTGATACACAAACAATGTATGACAAAATAAAGTTTGACAAGGCACAAGCAGAGTATAACTGTCAATTGTCAGTATTAGAACTAAAATATCAAACTGGAAAATTAATTGAAGAAAATCAAAAGAGAGGAGAGTAAAGATGAAAATGAGCGGACCTGTAAAGTTTATACTCTTTTTTGTTTTACCGATTGCTATCTTCATTTTATGGCTTGGAGGATTTTTATCTCACAGGGTTGAGCCGGGAGAAAAGAAAGAGGTTAAAGTTGTCAGTGGACTACCTGTCTTAACAGTGGAAGAAAAACAAGCACCTAATTATTACAAAGCCGATGGTATGGTTTCGGCTGACAACAATGCAAAAGTGGCTACAAAATGGATGGGTCAAATATTAAAAATCTACGTCAAAGAAGGCGACTATGTAAAAGCCGGACAGGTTTTAGCAATTCTTGATGATTCTGAGATAAAACAGCAAAAAAATGAAGCTTTAGCCGGACTGGAAGAGCTTTCTAAGGCAAGAGAAGAAGCTTTAGCAGCAAGAAAAGCAGCTCTTGAAAACTACGAATTTGCAAAGAGAACTTATGAAAGATTTAAGAATCTTTATCAAGAAAATGCTATCTCAAAACAACAACTTGAAGAAATAGAAACAAAAATGATTGCTGCAAAATCTATGGTTGACCAAGTAGATGCTAAATTAGGTCAGTTAAAAGCTAAAGAATCACAAGTTAAAGCTAAATTAGCTCAAGTTAATGTTATGCAAGGATATACAGTTATTAAAGCACCTTTTGATGGTTATGTTTTAAAAAAGATGAATGATGAAGGAGATATGGCAGCTCCAGGCATGCCGATTTTCATCATTGGAGAGAAAAAATTACAGTTTTTAGCAAATCTTGATGAGTCATTGCTTGATAAAGTAAAAGTAGGTGATGAGCTTGATATTGATTTAAACGGTAAGGTTGTAAAAGGTAAAGTTATTGAGAAAAACTCAAACATAGACCCAATGAACAGAACCTTTAAAGTTAAGTTAAATATTCCATTTTCAGAAAATATCACAACAGGTATGTACGGAAAATTGTTAATACCTACGGATACAAAGCCAAAAATACTTATTCCTAAAACAGCCGTGTTTAAGTGGGGTCAGCTAAATGCAGTTTATACAGTTGATAAAGATAATATAATCAGACTAACCTACGTTAAACTTGGAGAAGAGTATGGAGAATACGTAGAAGTTCTCTCTGGTTTAAAACCCGGAGACAGAATTATCCAATCTAACATAGAAAAAGCTTGTGATGGATGTAGGTTAGGAGGATAAAGAATGAACAATTTAGGACTTGCCGGTAGAATTGCTAAGTATTTTATAAACTCTAAGCTAACGCCGCTTTTAGTAGTGGCTTCTTTACTCCTTGGATTTTTTGCAGTATTTACAACATCAAGGGATGAAGAGCCACAGATTGTGGTTCCAATGATCGATATTATGGTTCCATATCCAGGAGCCAAATCAGATACGGTTAACAATCTTATTGTAAAACCACTTGAAAAATTAATGTGGGAAATTCCGGATGTTGAGTACGTTTATTCTTATGCCGGGGACGGTTTTGGTATAGTAACAGTTAGATTTAAAGTAGGAGCAAATCCGGAAGATAGCTTAGTAAAACTATACAGCAAAGTAATGTCTAACTATTACAGAATGCCTGAAGGGGCAATGCAGCCTATTATAAAACCAAAATCTATTGATGATGTGCCTATCTTGTCAATCACATTACACAGTGATAAATACTCTTCTTATGATTTAAGGAGAATAGCAGAAGTTATAGAAGATGAAATAAAACAGCTTCCAAATATATCAGAGACTACAATCATAGGCTCAAAACCAAAAGAAATAGATATTCTTTTTGACCCTGCAAAATTAAACGCCTATAACATCATGCTTCCGCAGGTAGTTCAGGCTCTTCAAAATGGAAACATTTCTCTTCCATCGGGAGAGTTTGATAAAGATGGTTACAGATACAAAGTTAGAACAGGTCAGTTTTTAAAGTCAAAAGAAGATGTTGAAAATGTTGTAGTTGCGGTTTATAACAATGCACCTATTAGAATTAAAGATATAGCAAAAGTTGAAGAAGGTGAAGGTGAGATAGAAAATTACGTTCAGTTTGGATATGGCGCGGCATCAAATCAAGCTTCTAAACCGATCGAAAACGCAGTATCCATTGCAGTAGCTAAAAAAACCGGAAGTAATGCTGTTATAGTTGCTGAAAATGTTATTGAAAAATTAAACGAAATGAAGGGCAAAATCATTCCTTCCGATGTGAGCTTTACAATCACAAGAAACTATGGAGAAACTGCATCAGAAAAAGCAAACGAACTAATAGAGCACCTACTCATAGCTACTTTTTCTATAGTTCTTTTGATTGCAGTAACTCTTGGATTTAGAGAATCTTTAATTGTTGCAGTAACAAT
Source organism: Sulfurihydrogenibium yellowstonense SS-5 (assembly GCF_000173615.1). Lineage (GTDB taxonomy): Bacteria > Aquificota > Aquificia > Aquificales > Hydrogenothermaceae > Sulfurihydrogenibium > Sulfurihydrogenibium yellowstonense. Next base: position 2,508 of record NZ_ABZS01000086.1, read on the forward strand.
TCCGGTTACACTTGCTATTGCACTATTTTTAAGCGAAATGTACGGATACTCATTAAACAGGGTTACACTTTTCGCACTCATTTTCTCTATTGGTATCCTTGTTGATAACTCTATCGTTGTTCTTGAAAACATTCACAGATGGTTTTCTATGAGAAAACTTCCAATGGAAGATGCAGCAGTGGTAGCTACTGACGAAGTTGGAAACCCTACTATATTAGCAACCTTCGCTGTTATTGTTGCACTTCTTCCAATGGCATTTGTTACAGGTCTTATGGGACCATACATGAGACCAATACCGATTAATTCATCTGTTGCAATGTTTTTCTCAATGCTTTTAGCATTTATCTTAACTCCTTACTTGGCCGTTAGATGGCTAAAGCATGATGAAGCACATGAAAGTCCGGAAGCTTTAGGAAGAGAAGATGAAGCAAGAGCAGGCTTCTTGGTAAGATTATTTAATAAAATCTATATGCCGCTTTTTAATAGCAGAGCTAAAAGATGGATTTTCTTAGGCTTTGCAGGAATGCTGTTGGTTGTATCAGCATTACTCCTTGTAAGTAGGGCTGTTCTTGTAAAAATGCTACCATACGACAACAAAAGTGAGTTGCAAGTTGTATTAGACATGCCGGAGGGAACACCTCTACAAGAAACATATAGAGTAGCAAAACAGATAGCAGATTATATTAAAAACGTTAACGAAGTAAAAAACTATGTCATCTATGTAGGTCAACCGGCACCATTCGACTTTAACGGTTTAGTAAGACACTACTACTTAAGAGAAGCTCCGAATTTAGCTCAAATACATATTAATCTTATTGGTAAACATGATAGAAAAGCACAATCTCACGAGATAGCAGAAAGAATTAGGGATGAAGTAGCAAGAATTGCAAAAGCTAACGGGGCTAAATATGTAGCAGTAGTAGAACCACCACCCGGACCACCGGTATTATCTCCAATTGTTGCGGAAGTTTACGGACCAGATTATAAAGGACAGCTTGAAGTAGCTAATCAAATCAAAAAAATATTTGAAAATACACCCGGTATTATAGACGTAGGCATTTATGCTAACTATCTACAAAGAGAATTTCAAATAGATATAGATAGGGAAAAAGCAAAAAGATATGGATTGTCGGAAGATGTTATTGTAAAAACAGTTAGAATTGCTTTGGCAGGACATAAAGTAGGATTAATCCAATCATCAGATGATTTACATCCTGTCTCCATAGTTGTGAGATTAGATGAAAAATACAGAGGAAGCATTGAAGATATTCTATCTATGAAAATACCTACTCCTATGGGAGGAATACCACTTAATTCTTTAGTGACCGTTAAGCCTGCAACTACCGAACATGATATTTACAGAAAGAATCTACAACCGGTTGTTTATGTGATAGCAAACGTTAACGATAAACTTGGTAGCCCAGTTTACCCAATCCTTGACCTTTGGGACAAAATTAAAAATATTAAAACTCCTGATGGAAGAGGTGTAGAAGAATTATTAACCCATCAGCCAGAATTGACTGATAGATACTATGTAAAATGGGACGGAGAATGGCAAGTAACCTACGAAACATTTAGAGATATGGGTATAGCATTTGGAGTTGCTATTGTAGTTTTATACATTTTATTAGTTGGTTGGTTTAAATCTTTCAAAATGCCTGCAGTCATAATGTCTCCAATACCATTTACATTAGTTGGTATTGTACCAGGACACTTTTTAATGGGAGCATTTTTTACAGCTACATCAATGATAGGATTTATTGCATTAGCTGGTATCATTCTAAGAAACTCAATTCTTTTGGTAGAATTTGCAGAGCAGAAATTAAAGGAAGGATTACCTTTAGAAGAAGCATTATTGGAAGCTGGAATAGTAAGAACAAGACCAATTTTACTTACAGCTGCGGCAATAGTTGTTGGTGCGTTTGTTATCATCTTTGACCCAATCTTTAATGGTCTTGCGATCGCGTTAATATTTGGTACAATTGCATCAACTTTATTAACTCTTGTGGTTGTACCAGTGCTTTATTACATGATAGTTGGAGAAGAGAGAAAATTACACCTTTGCCCAGCAGTTCCAATCGACGCTAAAAAAGAAGAATGCTAATGATATAATTGGGAGGGGGTTTTGACCCCCACCCTTTTTGAAAAAGATAAGAGATTCTCATCACTTTATTTATCACCAAAAAGCCGAAAAGACAAAAGATTAATTTCTTGAAGGATTGATTTCCATTAATAGAAAAAGAGTAAAAAAGATTATTCCAACTTTAGAGCGCCAAATGAGAAAATTTTTAACGTGTTATGTGTTAAGTGCGATTCATGACTTGCTCCTACTCTTTCACTTTCTTTGTCAATCCTGAAGATTGTGGTCCGGAGGATCTTTTCTATTACTGTATTATTATTATTATTTGAAGTAAAAGAATATTATTTACCGGCTGCAGAATAACTTTGATTATTAAAAATAACCCCTCCTTATTCTTATGGAACACTAAGCATCCCTATAATCCTTTAAATTGTTTAACTCTCATTTCTAACTTCTTGAGATAATTCCACCACCAAGTAAAGTATCACCATCATAAACAGCTAATATTTGACCGGGTGCAAACCTTGGCACCTTCTCTTCAAAAATTACAGTTAAATTTTCTCCGTCAAAATGATATTCCTTGGCTTTTATAGGTTTTTGTTTATACCTTCCTTGAACTTCTATTTTTTTCCATTTTTCAATTGGCACTAAAAAGTTAAAATCCTTAGCAACAACTTTATCTGTAAGCAAATAATCTTTTTCACCCACTACTATTTTATTATTAAGCGCATCCTTTTCTATTACATATAAAGGTTCTTTCCATGCAATATTTAAACCTCTTCTTTGTCCGATTGTATAGTTCTCTATGCCCTTATGTCTACCTAAAACTTTTCCAGAAATATGAACTATTTCTCCTTCGTTAGTTTTAATATTCAATGTTTTAAAATATTCTTCCGGAGATTTGCCTTTTGTAAAGCAGATTTCAAAGCTTTCTTCTTTTTGACTAACAGGTATTTTATTTTCCTGTGCTATTTTTCTAACCTCTTCTTTTGTTAAATTACCAAGCGGAAATATCAAAGTATCAACCACTTCTCTCTCCACTAAAGCCATAAAATACGATTGATCTTTATTTTTATCTATACCTCTTTTTAAAACTTTAACACCATCCTCAATATCTGTTCTTATGTAATGACCCGTTGCTAAGTAATCAAAACCTAAGCTTTTAATATATTTTGCAAAAAGCCCAGTTTTTACTTCTCTATTGCAGATACTACAAGGGTTTGGTGTCAAGCCAGATTTATAGCCTTCTATAAAATAATTGATTACTTTTTTCTCAAAAATGTCTTTCCAATTGATTACATAATGAGGAATTTCTAAAAATTCAGCTACTTTTTTTGCATCTAAAATATCTTTATCAGAACAGCATACTTGAGTGTCAACCTCACAGGAGTCTATGTCTGTAAATTTTAAGCTTATGCCAACGACTTCGTAACCTTGTTTTTTCAATAGAAATGCAGCAGTGGAGCTGTCTACTCCACCGCTTAAACCAACAACAACTTTTTTCATTACTTAATGAGTTCACCCATTTTGAAGATTGGTAAGTATAATGCGATTAAAATAAATCCAACAATTCCACCAATGAATACCATCAATAAGGGCTCTAAGGTAGAAATAAGTGCATCAACTTCTCTATCTACTTCATCTTCGTAAAAATTAGCGATCGTATCAAGCATTTCGTCTAATCTACCTGTGTTTTCACCTACTGCAGCCATAGCTATAAACATAGGTGGAAAGTATTTTTTATCAAGAGATGCAGCAATAGGCTTACCTTTTTCTATTTCATCTTTGGTTTTTTGTAAAGATTCTTCAATTAATACGTTTCCAACGACTGTAGAAGCAATTTCAACAGACCTTAAAATAGGAACACCACCATTTATAAGCGTAGCAAATGTTCTTGCAAACTTAGCTAGAGCTCCTTTGTGAAGTATTTTCCCTATCAAAGGAATTTTTAAAAAAAGATTATGATAGAATCTTTTTCCATTATCTGTTTTATAAATTAGTCTATTTATAATTACTAAGATTACAAAAAAACCCATTACATACAGAATATTTTCTTTAAGAATATTACTTATATTTATTAAAATTTGGGTTAAAAATGGTAATTCGCCACCAAAGCTTGCATATATTTCTGCAAAAGTTGGAACTACAAAAGTTAGTAGCCCTAGAACAATTACTGTCGCTATGATTAAAACTGCTGCCGGATACCAAGATGCACTTATTATCTTTCTTCTTATTGCTGCTAACTTTTCATAGTAAATA
>NZ_ABZS01000085.1 GCF_000173615.1 Sulfurihydrogenibium yellowstonense SS-5
TCGGAGCCATTTTAGGAACAGGACCTAAAAAGTGTTTAAAGTAGCCAATACCATTTTCTCTAATGCCTTCAAAGTTGTATATAAAGAACACTAAAAGAGCAAGAGCCATTGTTGTGTTTAAGTTTGCTGTTGGAGATTCTAAACCTGGTATCATTCCAATTAAGTTTCCAAAGAATACAAACAATCCAATTGATGCTATCAATGGAAAGTATTTTCTACCTTTTTCACCCATATTTTCTTTTATAAGATTATCTATAAATTCTATGTATATCTCAAATACGTTTTGAATAGGTGTCGGTATTAATGATGGCTTTTTTGCAAAAATGGTAAATATAATCGGAACCACTATTAACACTATAAGAGCCATTATGACATGTTGTTCCATTTGCTCCTCCATTATATTTAATTCTGTAATATTATACAGGATTTTTTTAAGCTTGTAAATTTATTGTATAAGTCATATTAGTTTAAGAAAAATATAAAAAACTAATACGTTGAGTGATAATTCAATAAAAGTAAGAGATTCCGCCGGCTGCAGAATGACATCCAAGGTTATCCTTCTGATGCTTATCAATCAACCTTTCTCTGTCATTTCTGAGCGAAGCGAAGAATCTTATATTTTTTTTTTCTCAATCCAAAAAATCAAAAAGAGATCCTTAGGCCTTCGGCCTCAGGATGACAAGAAAAGATAAATTTACAAAAATTTTGGAATACCCTTAGTCTCTCGACTTTCACCTATCATGTTTAAACATTGAATCTGAAATACATAATATCGCCGTCTTTAACAACATACTCTTTTCCTTCTATTCTTACCATTCCAAGCTCTTTTGCTTTTTGCATTGAGCCAATTTTAATATAGTCATCATAATTTATCACTTCTGCCGCAATAAAACCTCTTTCTATGTCTGAGTGAATTTCTCCTGCTGCTTGGGGTGCTTTTGTCCCTCTTTTTATCGTCCATGCTCTTGCTTCTTTTTCTCCTGCTGTAAAGTAAGTAATCAGATCAAGAAGTGCATAGCCTGTTTTAATCATTCTGTTTAGTCCTGGCTCTTTTAAGCCAAGGGCGTTTAGAAATTCCTGTCTTTCTTCTTTTGGAAGTTCTATTAATTCTTGCTCAACTTTTCCACATAAAACTACCACTGGTGCATTTTCTTGTTTTGCTTTTTCTTTAAGTTGCTGTAAATATACATTTCCTTCTCCTTCCGGCAAATCTTCTTCTGGAATGTTTGCAACATACATAAGCGGTTTTATTGTTATTGGATAAAGAGTTCTTGTAAGCCACTGTATCTCTTCTTCTTCAAATTTATCAAGATTTGTTCTAAGTGGTTTTAAATCCTCTAAAATAGCTTTAGCTTTTTCTAAGACTTGAACTTCAAATTTAGCTTCTTTATTTCCTGTTTTTGCAGCTTTCGCTGACCTTTCATATCTTTTTTCTATTGATTGTAAATCTGCTAATATTAGTTCTGTTTCAATTATTTCAGCATCTCTTACAGGATTTACAGAACCTTCTACATGAATAATATCCGGATCATCAAAACATCTGACAACGTGCGCAATGGCTGATACTTGTCTTATGTTTGCTAAAAATTGATTACCTAAGCCTTCTCCTTTGCTTGCTCCTCTAACAAGACCTGCTATATCTACAAATTCTATCGTTGCAGGAACTATGTTTTTACTTTTTTCCAGCTCTGCAATTTTATAAAGTCTTTCATCAGGAACGTTAACTATTCCAACGTTTGGGTCTATAGTGCAAAATGGATAGTTAGCAACTCCTGCCTTTGCTGTTTCTGTAAGCGCATTAAAAATCGTAGATTTTCCAACATTAGGTAATCCTACTATTCCAACGTTCATTTTCATTTATCTTCTACCACCTCTTTTTCAAATATTGTTTTTAAACGGTTAATTAATTTAACTTCGTCTGAAAAAAGTGCAACCTTTCTTTCTTCAGGTATTTCGTATATCAGTTTAAATGTTCCGTCATAAAGCTTCTTTATAAACAAATCAAATTTTTTCCCATCTTTGTATCCTGTTATCCAAATCTCTCTTGATTTATCATGGTAAAAAATCGGATATTCTTCTGAACATACTAATACTTCATAAGCTTCTAAAATTTTTTCCATCGTAACCTCTAAGATGCTTTAAAATATCAATTATATCATAGATTAACTAATCTGAAGTTAGTTCTTCTATTCTTGCTATAAGAATGTTCTAAAATTCTCACAAGTTCACTTTTCCGTGTCATCCTGGGACTGTAAGCCTAAAGATTCCCTCTTTTGATTTTTTGACTTAAAAAGGAAAACGGAAAATTTTTCGCCGACTTCAGAATGACAAAATATGAACATGAAGACGAAGAATCTTCGCACGGCTACAAAATGACAGGCAAGATGATACCTTTACTAAAAAAACTTTTTTGGAACACCCTCCCTAAGTTGAGTTGATAAATTTATGTTAAATTTAAGATTATTTTTAAAATAAAACCCGGGACTATTTTTAAGCCCCGGGACTATTAACTTAATTAAACTTTAACGCCTAATTTTTCAGCTTTTTCTTTAGCTTCTTCTATGCCACCAACCATGTAGAATGCTTGCTCTGGTAAGTGGTCCCATTTACCTTCAACAACTTCTTTAAACGACCTGATAGTCTCTTCCTTCTTAACATAAGAACCCGGCTGACCTGTAAACTGTTCTGCAACGTGGAATCTTTGAGCTAAGAATCTTTGTAATCTTCTTGCTCTACCAACGATTGCTTTATCTTCTTCAGAAAGCTCTTCCATACCAAGGATTGCGATGATTTCTTGTAATTCTTTGTATCTTTGGAGAATTCTTTGAGTTTCTCTTGCTACATAATAATGTTCTTCTCCAATGTATTCTGGTGCTAATGCTCTTGATGTAGATTCAAGCGGGTCAATGGCCGGATAAATTCCAAGCTCTGTTAATCTTCTTTGGAGAACAATAGTAGCATCTAAGTGTGCGAAAATAGATGCTGGAGCTGGGTCTGTAATGTCGTCAGCCGGTACATAAACTGCTTGAATAGAAGTAATAGAACCATTTTTTGTAGAAGCAATTCTTTCTTGAACTTCACCAACGTCAGTACCAAGAGTTGGCTGATAACCAACCGCAGACGGCAACCTTCCAAGAAGTGTTGAAACTTCCGCACCTGCTTGAACAAATCTAAATATATTGTCTATAAAGATAAGAACGTCTTGTTTCTCAACATCTCTGAAATATTCAGCCATTGTTAGACCTGTTTGAGCTACCCTAAATCTAACTCCTGGTGGCTCGTTCATCTGACCATATACCATAGCTGTGTATGGTAAAACGCCTGATTCTTTCATTTCCATCCATAGGTCATTTCCTTCCCTTGTTCTTTCACCAACACCAACAACAACAGAGTATCCAGAGTGGAATTTAGCAATATTGTGAATTAACTCCTGCATGAGAACTGTTTTACCAACACCTGCACCACCGAACAATCCAACTTTACCACCTTTGATTAACGGAACAAGCAGGTCTATAACTTTAATACCTGTTTCAAACTGTTCAACTTTTGTTGACTGTTCTTCAAAAGAAGGAGCTTCTCTGAATATTGGCCAATACTCTTCTGCGTTAACCGGTCCAGCTTCATCGATCGGCTGTCCTACAACGTTAAAAATTCTTCCAAGAGATGCCTTTCCTACCGGTACTTTAATAGGAGAGCCTAAATCTTCTACTTCAACGCCTCTAACAAGACCATCGGTAGGACCATATGCGATTGTTCTTACTCTGTTATCTCCAAGATGTTGAGCAACTTCAAGATACAAATCTTCCACATATTCTTTTCCAGTATCGTCAATAGCAGTTCTTTGTACTTTTAATGCGTTTCTTATAGCCGGTAGTTCGCCTTCTGTAAATTCAACGTCTACAACCGGTCCAACTATTTGAACAACTTTTCCTTTAGCCATTTATATCCTCCTTAGTTTTTTACTTAATTGCTTCTGCAGCATTAATAATATCAATAAGTTCGGTAGTGATTGCCTCTTGTCTTGCTTTATTGAATATGATCGTCCATTTTCTAATGGCTTCGCCTGCATTTTTCGTTGCATTATCCATCGCAAGCATCCTTGCAGAATGTTCTGCAGTAGATGATTCCACTAAAGCTCTAAACAATTGATAATTTATATATCTTTGTAGTAAAGAGCTTAAAACTTCTTCTTTTGATGGTTCTATGTTGTACACTGATACTTCTTCTAATTTCTTTGAGGAAGCAGTAGATTCAAGTGGTAGTAATTTTCTAATCTTTGTCTCATATGTAGAAGAGGTTATTAGTTCATTATTAAATAGATAAACAGCATCAGACTTTTTATCTATAAATCTTGATGCAAGAATTCCACCAACTTTTGCAGTGTAAGTTAAATTTACTTGGTCTCTGTAAATATCCTCATAGGCTTCTATTATGTTAAATCCTTTATTTTTGTAAAAATTGACCCCTTTTCTACCAATTAGGAGAAGGTTTACTTCTTTGCCTTCACTTTTTAACCTTTGAATCTCTCTCCAAGCTGTTTTTATAACGTTTGAGTTGAATGCACCGGCCAGCCCTCTGTCTGCCGTAATAATTACCAAATCTACGCTTTTTTCTTCTCTTTTTTCAAGAAGTGGATGAGATTCTCTATCGATATAAACAGCTAAGTCTTCTATCAACTCATAGAGTTTATTTGAATATGGTCTTGTTGCGTATAAGAGTGCTTGTGCCTTTCTTAATTTGGCAGCAGAAACTGCCTTCATTGCTTTTGTAATTCTTTGAGTATTTTTTATACCGTTTATTTTTCTTTTAATATCTCTTGGTGATAACTTAGCCATCGTTTATCTCCTTAGAATGCTACCTTTTGTTTGAATTCTTTAACAGCAGCATCAAGTTTAGCTTTTATATCATCTGTTAATGCTTTTTCTCTTCTGATTGCTTCCAAGATATCCGGTTTTTCTGTATCTAAGAATGCATAAAATTCTTTTTCAAATTTTTGTATTGCATTAACCGGAACATCGTCTAAATATCCTTGTCCGGCTACGTATATAATAGCAACTTGTTTTTCAACCGGAACAGGTTGGTTTGGCGGTTGTTTTAAAAGTTCAACCATTCTTTGTCCTCTTGCAATTTGTGCCTGTGTAGCTTTATCAAGTTCAGAAGCAAACTGAACGAATGCCTCAAGTTCTCTGTATTGTGCAAGGTCAAGTCTTAATGTACCTGCAACTTGCTTCATAGCTTTAATCTGTGCTGCACCACCAACCCTTGATACAGAGATACCTACGTTAATAGCAGGTCTAATACCTTTATAGAAAAGGTCTGCTTCCAAGAATATCTGACCATCCGTAATAGAGATAACGTTTGTTGGGATATAAGCTGCAACGTCACCCGCTTGAGTTTCAATGATAGGCAATGCTGTTAAAGAGCCTGCCCCAAGCTCGTCGTTTAATTTTGCAGCTCTTTCTAATAATCTTGAATGTAGGTAGAAGACGTCTCCCGGATAAGCTTCCCTTCCCGGCGGTCTTCTTAAAAGCAATGATAACTGTCTGTATGCGTAAGCATGCTTTGTTAGGTCATCATAAATTACTAATGCATGCATTCCATTGTCTCTAAAATATTCACCGATTGTACATCCTACGAATGGAGCTATGTATTGCATAGTTGCCGGGTCTGAAGATGTAGCAGCAACTACAGTTGTATATTCCATAGCACCATGTTTTTGTAATGTTTCTACTATATGAACTACGTTAGCCCTCTTTTGTCCGATTGCAACGTAAATACAATATACTCCTTGACCCTTTTGGTTTAGGATTGTATCTATTGCAATTGTTGTTTTACCTGTTGCTCTATCACCAATGATAAGCTCCCTTTGCCCTCTTCCGATTGGAATCATTGCGTCAATAGCTTTAATACCTGTTTGGAGCGGCTCGTGAACAGATTTTCTTTTTACTACTCCCGGAGCAATTTTTTCAACTGGAGAGTAGTATGCTATATCCGTTAATGGTCCTTTTCCATCAATTGGATTTCCAAGTCCATCGACAACTCTTCCAAGTAAACCTTTTCCTACTGGAACAGATAGGATTTTTCCAGTTCTTTTAACTATACTACCTTCTTTAACAGCCACGTCTGAACCAAGCAAAACCGCACCTACATTGTCCTCTTCAAGGTTGAATACAACGCCAACGATTCCACTTTCAAACTCAAGCATCTCACCCATCATAGCTTTTTCAAGACCGTAGATACGAGCGACACCGTCACCAACTTGGATAACTGTTCCGATTTCTTCTAAGTTTGCACTTACTTGAAATTCCTCAATTTGTTTGTTTAAATTTTCTAATACTTCATCAGCTCTTATTACAGACATCTATCTTTAACCTCCTTTTATATTAAAATCTTGATAACGTACTTTCTAAACGTTTTAAGTAAGACTTGACAGATGTATCAATAATGTAGCTTCCTGCTTTTATTACAGCTCCGCCTATTAAACTGCTATCTTCTTTAACTGTAAACTCTACCTTTTTACCTATCTTGGACTCTATTACAGATTTAATTTCATTTAATAATGCTTCATCTATTTTGTAAGCTGTAATAATCTCACCTTGAACAGTTCCAAAGAACTTTTCGACTTCAAACTTAAACACTTTGTTTAACTCTTTAAAAATATTCGCTTTTTTGTCTTTAACGATTTTTATAAGTAATTTTGAAATTTCTGCATCTGTACCAAGAGCAGATAAAACTTTTTCCATTAATTTTTCTTTGTCTTCCATAGAAGCTTTTGGATTTAAAACGATGTTTCTAAATGTCTGATTTTCTTTAAAGAGCTTGTTAAGAATGTCAAGAATGCTTGAGATCTTTAAAAGATTTTCTTCAGACTTATCTGTTTTAGCAATTATCTCTTTGACTACTTTTCTGAGATATTTTTTATCT
>NZ_ABZS01000084.1 GCF_000173615.1 Sulfurihydrogenibium yellowstonense SS-5
CCCACAAAAGGGTCTAAAACCGTTTCTCCAACAAAAGAAAACATTTTTATAAGTCTCTTTGGTAGCTCTTCTGGAAACATAGCTTCATGATTTATCTGCTTTTCACCGCCAAATTTCCAATGTCCTGAAAAATATTCTTTCCATTCTTCTTTTGTAAGCTTTGATTTTTCTTTTATATCTTTTGCTATTTTTTCTTTACCACCCGGTTTTTTAAAAATTAATATATATTCGTAATCTATTTCTACCAATCCGTTTGGTGGGTATGGATAAGACCCCATTACAACGGCTCCGCCTGTTGTGTTTATAGTTGTTTTTTTCTGCCAAATAATACTGCCCATGTAATCAAATCCTATTTTTTCACACTGGCTGATGATTTCTGAATGAATAGGAATAACTTTATACCTTCCATAAATTACAGACCTTGCAAATTGGTCTCCTACGTTGATGCATAATCTTCTGCCCGGTTTTAGTACTCTAAAACACTCTAGCCAAACTCTGTATAAATCTTTAAGATAATCGTGCAATGTTTGACCATAACCTATTTGGTTTTCAACGCCGTAATCTTTTATATGCCAATACGGTGGTGAAGTAATTATTAGACTTATACTTTCATCTTCAACTTCTTCCATGCTCCTGCTATCTGCAATGTATAGCTTTATCCAATTATCCATTTTTTAACATACTCTTTAATTTTTCCATCTCATATTTTCCACCTAAGAATACAGGTACTCTTTGATGAATGTCTGTTGGCTTGATGTTTAATATATCTTCTTTTCCTGTTGTTGCCATTCCGCCGGCTTGGACTGTTAAAAATGCCATAGGTGATGCTTCGTATAAAAGTCTTAGTTTACCGTTTTTATTTTTTACATCCGCCGGATAAGCAAAAATTCCGCCTTTTATTAACGTTCTGTGAACGTCTGCAACCATAGACCCGATGTATCTTGATGTGTAGCCTTCATCTTTTAGACTTTCTATATACTCTTTTAATCCTGCATCAATCCATTTTTTATCGTTGGATTCATTGATTGAGTAAATCTTTCCTTTTTCTGGTATTTTCATATTTGGATGGGAAAGTAGATACATGCCAACCGCCGGGTCTAAGGTAAAGCCATTAACGCCATTTCCTGTTGATAAAACAAGCATCGTAGAAGACCCATAGATTACATATCCGGCCGCAACTTGCTTATATCCTTCCTGTAAGAAATCTGAAACATCTGAATTTACTCTTCTATGAATAGAGAAAATTGTTCCTATGCTGATGTTTACATCAATGTTAGAAGACCCATCAAGCGGGTCAAAAGCTATCACGTATTTAGCATCTTTTCCTTCTTCCGGAAAGATTGGCTCATCAAGCTCTTCAGAAGCTAAGGCGAAAAATTCTCCTGATTGAGAGAGGTATTGAATAAGCAGATTATTTGAAAGCTCGTCAAGCTTTTTAACTTCTTCGCCTTGAATGTTTTTTTTGCCTGCCATTCCAAGAATATCGGCCAATCCTGCCATTCTTACATGAGAAGCAATAACTTTTGTAGCTGATTCTATTGCAACCAATGCACGGGATAAAGACCCTGTTGCATTCGGATAAAGTCTTTCTTGTTCTAAAATAAAACTATTTAAATCCATGCCTATCCTTGTCATTTTAAACCCTCCGCTTCTTTTTTGTACTCTTTAAGCTTTGATATAAATCTTCTGTCTTTTATGTTTTGATATATGTAATGAAAGTCTAAAGCATTGTAATAAGATTTAACAATCATTCTAACAAGCTCACAAACTAAGTCGTCACCTTCTACGCAGAATTTCATCATATCTAAAATCAAGTCTTCAAGAGATAGGACGTTTAAAATCTCTTCTCTGTCAACTTCTATTTGATTTAACATTCCGGTTAGTAGATGAAAATCTTTACTTACTTCTATAGTAATATCATCTTTTAGCCAAAGGTCGCCAAATTTTTTATATCCAAGATTGGATAAAACTTTTTCAAGAAACATTATATCCGGATGAAGAAGTGAGATCATATTGGCAGGATACATTCCCTGGGTATAAACAGATAAAGCAAACTTACCAACTATTACAGGGCGAGTTTTTTCTCCCGCCCTTTTATACTCTCTGTAAATCTCTTTTATAGCCTCTATCTGCTTGTCTAAACTCAATTAATCTGCTCCGGCTTCAAGCTTAATTTCTTGTGCTTTTTGTTGTACATCCTTTGTAGAACCTTTAACGTAGCTCTTTTTAACAAGTTTTATGTATTTGTCTGTGTACTGTTTTGTGTCAAACACTTTTAATTTTTCAAACAAGAATTCAAACTTTTTCTCTATTGCATCAAGAATTTCCTCTTTGTTTTCTAAAGTCCACCATTGATATTTAAACGGTCCAAGGCCTCTTTTTCTTGATTTGTATAAGAATTGTTCTCTTGTCATTCCTTCTTTCCATTCATCTTTAAAGTTTTCTTCGATGAATTTGTATATCTCTTCCTTAAACTTTTCTGGTGCGAGGTCAAACATGATGTTTTGAAATCCCGTTGCTAAATGTATTTCAGAGCAGTTGTTTTCTGGGAATTTATCAAACAACTCTTCCGGTAATGTAGAAGCTCCGTGCTGAACCGTTCCTGAAAGTCCGTATTTCTTTCTTGCAACTGCTCCAATATCTCTTAAGACATTAAAGTCAAGTTTTACTTTTGCAATCGTGCCATCCGGAAGTGGAATGCCTCCATGCTCTGTTCCCGTTTGGACAGAGATTTTAGATATGCCTGGCTTTTTATTTAATGTCTCTAAATATCCTTCCATAAACGCCTCAAATTCTTCTACCGTAGAGTTTTTACCGCCGATATGTCCAATCTCTGCACCAATGGATACGTTTATTCCTTCCGGCTCTATCTCTCTAATATAGTCTGTCATTTTTGCAGTATTTAAGTAGTTATGATATTGCTGTTCTTTTAAAGTTTCTTTTGAATAGTCAACCAACGTTGATGGGTCTATGTCTATATTGTAAAATCCTGCATCTATTGCTTCTTTTGTTAATTCTTTGATAGCGTTTAATTCTTTTTCTGGATTTTCAAAGTATTTTTTAGCACTAAATTGGAAGTGGTCTCCTTGCATGAATACAGGTCCTTTGTATCCTTCTTTTATAGCTGCAGCTAATACGCATGCTGCATACTCAGAGGGTCTTTGATACGTGTATTCAATTTCAGATTTGGCAATCTCAAAAATCATAGCACCGATGTTATTTCTTATTCCGACTTTAAACATTCTTCTTGCAACGTCGTAAGTCATTCCTCTAATGTTTACTGCCGGCGTTGTAAAATTTCTTGTTTCTCCTCTTCCCATTGCCATGTATAAATCATGTATAGAAGATGCAACAGCTCCAAACTCATTTGCTATTTCTCTGATAATGTATTTAACTTCTTCTTTTAAATTATAATCTTTTGAAAAAACCGCTGTGTAGATAAGGTCGTCAATAACTGTTTCTCTTAATTTTTTTTCATCTAAAATTTTTACACCGGAATCTGAAATTTCAACAACTCCATTTAAAATTTCTTTAACTTGTTCTAAATTTGAAAGAATATTTGCCATGACACCCTCCTTTGATGGTTTAATTCAAAAATATTATAACATTGCAGATAAGAAGTGAGTTATAGATGTAAGATTATGAAGAGATGAGAATTGAGATGGAATTTTACAATCTTCACAGCTTAGATGTAACAAAAACGTATGACGCGATCGATATTTAAACCATTATCATTCTCTTAAAACTTCTCACGTTTCGCCTTACGTAACCACACAGTCAGATGCAACAGATTTTAAGAGTTAGTGCAAAGATTTGACTTGTTGTATTTTGCTGTTTTTTAAAAAGTGATGCAAAGTTTTTTTGATCAAATAATAATGCGTCGTTTTTTTTTAGGAATGTAAGGATGATTACATCAACGAGCATTCCACTCTTAACTTTTAATTGTTAGATTAATATTTATTCTTTCTTTTTCTCCTTTTCAAAGTTTTTGGTTAACGATGATTTTTTATTTATCTATTATCCCCTTTTTAATTTTCTCTTCTTCTAATTTCAAAGTTTCAATTATTGATTCAATAGTTTCTATTTCTTTATTTACTGATACCTGTGCTTCTTCAATAAGTTCTTGGATAGGTTTATTGTATTTTATAGAAAAAGATTTTGGAAAGGCGAAAAATATCTTATTTCCTATTATCGATAAGTGAAATTCTCCAATAGAATTTCTTAAGTTTATCAATTTTTCCATTACTGCAGGGGTAAGTGTTTTTCTAAGCTCTACCTGGTCTTGTGTTTCAATGTAAAAATATTCATTAAATTGACCGCTTTCAAGTTTTGCTTTTTTGTACCCTTTTTTTCTTTTAGATAGAAATGAGAGAATTGCGACTACTATGGCTATTGCTATAAAGAGACCAAAAAAGGGCAAGTCTTTTTTAAAGAACGGGTTCGAAAACATAGATATTATATTTGGTATAAGTATTCCCATGATCACTAAGAATATTATTATTTTAATTATAAGGATTGTGTCATTTAATAGTTTATCCTTTCCAATCTTTTTTGAGTTGAGTATTATTCCTTTTTTGTTGAATGGAGATTCTATAATGTACAGCCTCCCGTCGAATATTACCGTTGTAGATGAATGGCTATGTCCATCACTATCTGTTTCAGTGTGTTCTTCCAGTAATGTTATGTTTGAAGCTTTGTATGGAAAATTTGAAATTTCTCCTTTTGTAAGGCTATTTGATGCAAATCGGTCAGGTCTTGGAAAGAGATTAGATGCCATGACTTCATCAAGAGTTAATCCGTCCTTGTAGATAAACTCGGTATTTTTTTCTTTAAAGGCAGGTTCGTAAATTGCTTTTGAGATTTCCTTGCTTATTGAGTTTTCTATGTATCTTTTTGCGAAAATTAGTATTGCTATCAGTGGAATTGTTATAAAAGGAATGACGAAGAACTCATTAGAATTTGGGCTGTGAGTAATTAATAATGCAAATGAGATGATGGTTACAATAAATAGTATCACATTGGTAATGTCTATTATTAGAATTGCTGATTGAGTTGATTTTCTTTTTCTTTCTAATTTATCTAACTCTCCTTGTCTCATATTTTCTCCTATTTTTTAAAGAGTTCTCCAATATCTATATTAGCTCCTTCTTCCTCTGGTATTGTAAATACTTCTTTTCTTTGTAGTCCTAATATTTTTGCAATAAAGGTAAATGGAATTTGTTCTAAGATGTTGTTATATTCTGTTACTGCTTGGTTGTAAAATCTTCTTGCCGCTGCAATTGATTCTTCAACATCTGTTAGTGTTGCTTGGAGTTGTAAAAAGCTACTGTTCGCTTTAAGGTCTGGATAATTTTCAAATCTTACTTTAAGTGATTGTAAAGCTTTCGAAAGCTCTTGTTCTATTTGTAGTCTTTTTTCCGGGTTTTCAATTTTTTCTGCTGATTCACGAAGTCTTGTTATTTTTTCTAATAGGTCTTTTTCATACTGCATATAGGCTTTTACGCTTTCTACAAGATTTGGTATCAAGTCTCTTCTTTTTTTAAGTTCTGCGTCAATTGCTCCAAGTGCGTTATCTACGTTGTTTTTCTTAGAGATAACAGTGTTGTAGGTTAAGATGAAGCCTATTACTATGACGGCTAAGATTAACAGTAATGCTAAATTCATTTATTGCCCCCTTTTTTGTAAGAATTCTTATTTATTTTACTATTATAAATTTTTACTTTTGTTATTTTTAATTTTGTTTTTTTATTATTGCTCTATATCTTCAAGAGAGTTTGCTTCTTTCTAACCCACACGGTTCAGATGGAACTCTTCTGCTTTTTTAAAGTTTTCAAGTGCTTTTTCACTTTCTAACCCACACGGTTCAGATGGAACAAGTATTAACTTAGCTGTAAATCCAAATCTTGAATACTTTATAACCCACACGGTTCAGATGGAACTATTTTCTTTTACTAAGAGAAATACGATCGAAAGAATCTTTATAACCCACACGGTTCAGATGGAACGTAGATAGGTAGGCAGATAGAGTTCTAAGCGTTCTCCTTTATAACCCACACGGTTCAGATGGAACTATGGATACTGCATTTGGAGTAATCCGACTTTTATCGCTTTATAACCCACACGGTTCAGATGGAACTCTCATCATCGCTTAAAGTTCTCTCTGCAATATACTTTACTTTATAACCCACACGGTTCAGATGGAACCTATCATGGACGAGGTTGAGAAAATTTATATTCTAGCTTTATAACCCACACGGTTCAGATGGAACGATTAAAATAAAGCTTCCTAAAGAAAGGATATCTGACTTTATAACCCACACGGTTCAGATGGAACATTTTCAAAATAATTTTTCAAGTAATCAATTGCTAACTTTATAACCCACACGGTTCAGATGGAACCTTCTCAGTTTTCTGGTTCTGCTTCTGGTTCTGCTTCCTTTATAACCCACACGGTTCAGATGGAACCAAAGAGATAACGACTTTAGCATCAAATTTATATGCCTTTATAACCCACACGGTTCAGATGGAACTAAAAAGGTCGTTTTGAACTATTTCTGCGTAATCTGTACTTTATAACCCACACGGTTCAGATGGAACTATTGACAAAACAATAAATTTATGATATAATACAATCTTTATAACCCACACGGTTCAGATGGAACGAGGAGGTGTTTTTATGAAAGGAGTTAAAAAATTGCACTTTATAACCCACACGGTTCAGATGGAACAAGTATTAACTTAGCTGTAAATCCAAATCTTGAATACTTTATAACCCACACGGTTCAGATGGAACCTCTTCTAAAAACAAAGTAGCTCTCGAAAGCTTTCGCTTTATAACCCACACGGTTCAGATGGAACGAAATTGATCTGCACTTTAATGATTTCATTCAATTACTTTATAACCCACACGGTTCAGATGGAACCAAAATAAA
>NZ_ABZS01000083.1 GCF_000173615.1 Sulfurihydrogenibium yellowstonense SS-5
GATATTACGATATTGGCAGTCTTTGGATTGAAAAACTGCTTTGATGTAAAAATTGCTTTTACATTATATTTTTTGATTTTTTGAATCACTTCCATCAAATGTTTTGGTGATGGCTCTCTTCCATGACCCATTTCTATCTCTGCAAGGTAGATAAGATTAAATCTTTTTATAAAGTAAGGAAATTCATAGTGATAAGATACAAAGTATTTATTTTTAACTGATGAAAGTTTTGTTTTTCCATAGTTTAAAATTTCATTTACTTTTTTTTCAAATTCTAAATAGTTTGATTTATAAAATTGTGCATTTTGTTTGTCTTTGGATATCAAAAAATCCATAACTGCTTTTGCTATTACTTTTGCATTTTCTGGGTCTAACCATACCGCCGGATGGATTTCGTCATGGTCTTCTTCTTTTAAAAGAAATATTCCTTTGAGGTTTGTTATCTGCATTAATCTTTCTTTTTTAAGATTTTTTGTAAGGCTTGATATGTTTGGTTCTCCATAGCCTATAAATACAAATAAATCGCTTTCATATACTTTTTTTATATCCATCGGCTTGTATTCGTAGGTATGAAAATTCACGTTTGAAGGGATTATATAAGCCACGTTTACTTTATCCTTTCCCACTTCTTTTACTATATCTGCCAAAGGTTTTATAGTGGTTGTGATTTTAACTTCTGCAAATGAAAAACTAAAAAGTAGCAAAACTGATAAGATTATCCTTTTCATTGCTTCAACCTCAACTTTTCTTTTAACTCTTCTGCCGATTTTAATAGCCTCTGTGATATTTCCGGTGTAAGAGTCATGTATTGATTTAAAGATTTAAAAGTATTTGGAACTGTTTTAAAGTTAATCAATGCTTTTTCTCTGATTTCTTTTAAAGATGGAAGACTTCTTACAAGCTCACCATTTTCTATATAAAGTTTGAGCATTTTAACAGAGTCGTCAAAATGTTCGTCAAAATGTCCTATAATATCTTTAAAGATAGTGCCATTTTTGTAGATTCTAAAAAGCTGTTTTTTGAAAGGCAATGTCATTTTTTTCCTGCTTAACTTGATTTTTGGCTTTCTTTCATACTCTACCAATTTATAAGCACAATCTAAATATGGCAAATCTGCACTTGTTACAAGTTCTGTTCCCACACCAAAGCCATCAATTGGAGCTTTTTTATCCTGAATCAACTCTTTTATCTTATATTCGTTTATACCACCGCTGACAAAAATAATTGCATCTCTAAAACCGTTTGCGTCAAGAAGCTTTCTTGCTTCTCTTGATAAAGTTGCTACATCTCCGCTGTCTAACCTGATGCCTTTTATTTTGATGCCAAGCTTTTTGGCTACTTTTATAGCATTCTTCACACCTTCTAAACTGTCGTATGTATCTACTAAAAAGATCGTATTTTCTGGATAAACCGAAGCAAAATCTTCAAAGGCTTTTTCTTCTGTATCGTGAGCCATTATGAAAGAGTGTGCCATTGTTCCGTAGATTGGAATTCCGAAAGCCTTACCTGCTAAAACGTTCGATGTTCCTACAAAACCGCCAATATAGCTACTTCTTGATGCTATCATTCCTGCATCTGTGCCGTGAGCTCTTCTCAGTCCAAAATCTACAAGTATAGCTTTTTCAGCAACGCTGTAGCATCTTATAGCTTTTGTTGCTACAAGGATTGAGATTTGAAGCGTGTTTATTAAAAATGTCTCGATAATTTGAGCTTCTATTAATGGAGCTTCTACTTGGACTATGGGTTCATTGGCAAAGACTATCTCTCCTTCATCTATGGCATATAAATTTCCTGTAAATTTAAAATTTCTAAGATATTCTAAAAACTCTTCTGAAAACCTACCTGTTTGTCTTAAAAAATCTATATCTTCTTCTGTAAATTTTAAATTTAAGAGATAATCTACTAAAAGTTCAAGCCCTGCATTTAAAAAATAGTTTCTTTTGTTTGTTGGTCTGATAAAAAAATTAAAAACAGCAGTGCCATTAATTCCTTTATTAAAATAGACCTGTGCCATTGTAAGCTCATACAGGTCTGTCAAAAGAGACATATTATCTTTATTTACAAATCTATTTACTGTCATTTTTGCTCTTTTTCTGATAAATATTTAGCTAAAGTGTCGCTAAGCTGAGTGATGCTTCCGGCCCCAAGGGTTAGTATTACATCACCTATTTGAATGATATTTTTTAACAAATTTTCTGCTTCTTCTAAATTTGATACATAATAAACATTCTTTCTATACTCTTTGATTTTCTTCGCCAATTTTTCCCCTGAAACATTTTCAATTGGGTTTTCGCCTGCTGAATAAACTTCCGTTACGATAGTAATATCTGGAATATCAAACGCTTTGGCAAATTCTTCAAATAAGACATTTAATCTTGAATATCTATGAGGTTGAAATACTGCTATTATTCTTCTGTCTTTAAAATAATCTCTTGCTGCTGACAATGTTGCTTTCAGTTCTGTTGGATGGTGTGCGTAATCGTCAATGATAACAATATCATTAGAGTACTTTATCTCAAACCTTCTTTTTGCATTTTTAAAGTTTTCTAAGCTTTCTTTTATAACGCAAAAAGGAACGTTAAGCTCATTACATATTGCTATTGTAGCAAGGGCATTATAAACATTATGAATGCCCGGAACTGAAAGGTGTATCTCTCCAAAATCATTGACTTTAAATTTGTATCTACCGTTTTCTAATCTTAGGTCATAAGCTCTAATATCTGCATCTTCTGAAAATCCAAATTTTATAACTTTTCTTTCTATGTAAGGCAAAATGCTTTTTACGTTTTCGTCATCTATGTTAACAGCTGCTGCTCCATAAAATGGTACTTTATTTGCAAAGGTAACAAAAGCTTTTTTAATGTCTTCTAAGTCTTTATAAAATCCTATGTGTTCTAAATCTATATTGTTTATAGAAACAATCGTCGGAGTTAATTTTAAAAAAGAACCATCGCTTTCATCTGATTCTGTGACTAAAAACTCTCCTCTTCCAAGCTTTGCATTACTGCCGTATGCTTCCAGCTTACCACCAATCACAACCGTTGGGTCAAACCCGGTTTTTCCAAGAACGGTTCCTACCATTGATGTTGTTGTTGTTTTTCCGTGACTTCCGGCAATGGCTATTCCATATTTGAACCTCATTAATTCAGCAAGCATCTCCCCTCTTGGTATTGTCGGAATTCCAAGCTGTTTTGCCTTTATCATTTCCGGGTTATCAGGCTTTACAGCTGATGAATACACTACAACATCTACATCTTTAACGTTTTCTTCGCTATGTCCTATGAATATTTTTGCTCCAAGATTTCTTAATCTTTCGATCGTTGGAGATTCTTTTAAATCTGAACCTGTTATCGTGTATCCTTGGTTTAGCAATAATTCAGCTATGCCATTCATTCCAGAACCGCCAATTCCAATAAAATGGATTTTTCTAACTTTACCTCTAAACACCTTTTCCTCCGTCTATAATTTCTTTTACTACTTCTGCATCGTCAAAATGCAGAATTTTATCGCCTATTATCTGATAATTCTCATGTCCTTTCCCTGCTATTAAAATTATATCTTTTTCTTTTGCTAAACTGATAGCTTTTTCTATTGCCTGCTTTCTGTCTACAATAGTTATTACTTTGTCTTTATCTTTTATTCCATCTAAGATATCTTCTATTATACTTAATGGGTCTTCATTTCTTGGATTATCGGATGTTAAAATTACAACATCAGAGAGACTTTCAGCCGTCTCTCCCATTAATGGTCTTTTTGTCTTATCTCTGTTTCCACCTGCTCCAAACACTGTGATGATTCTATTTTCTTTGATTTCATTTAACGATTTTAAAATGTTTTCAAGTGCATCCGGTGTATGGGCATAATCTATAACCACTATAAAACCTTGTCCTTCTATTACTTCAAATCTTCCTTTAATCGGCTTTAGATGTAATGCTTTTTCTTCTAAGAATTTTAAATCAAAGCCATCTTTGATAAGAAAAGAAACGGTAGCAGATAGATTATAAATATTAAAAACACCTCTTAATTTTGTTTTAATTTTACTTAATGTATCTTTATATTTATAGCTAAATTCAGTCTCAAAAAGTGAAAGTCTATAATCAAGAATCTTAAAATCTTCTGATGTTTTTCCGTATGTAATGATTTTGTCATCATTGACTTTTAAATGGTTTTTTAGATAATCTAAGATTCTTCTTCCATGCTCATCATCTACATTTATACTGTAAATTGCTTCTTTATTGAATTTATCAATCTGTTCAAAAACTCTTCTTTTTGCTAAGAAGTAGTTTTCCATTGTTTGGTGATAATCAAGATGGTCTTGTGTTAGATTTGTAAAAATTCCACCATGAAACTTTGTTGAATAAACTCTATACTGGTCTGCCGCATGGGAAGAAACTTCTGCAACCACTACATCCGCACCTTTATCTTTCATTACTTTAAGCGTTTTAAACCATTCTACTGGGTCTGGGGTTGTATGTCCTGAAGATAATATCTCATCTCCAACTCTGTAATTGATTGTTCCGATTACACCAACTTTATACCCAGCCATTTCATAATACTGGGCAAGTAAATTTGATGTTGTAGTTTTTCCATTTGTTCCGGTAATTGCTATCACTTTTAACTTTTCAGATGGATTATCATAAAACCTGTTTGAAGCCAAAGCTAAAGACTTCCTGCCGTTATCTGTCAAAACAACAGTTATGTTTTTTCCTTTTAAACTTTCAATATACTTTTCATCTTCTATAAAAATTACAGATGCACCATTTTTTATAGCTTCGTCAATAAAGTTATGACCATCTACCGACGTGCCTTTAATGGCAAAAAATGCGTAATTCTTCTCGACTTTTTTGCTGTTATTTGTAATTCCTTCTACAGCTGTTTCTTGATTTCCATAAATTATTTTTTCATCTGTTAATATTTCTTTTAGTAATTTCATCAATACTCCTTAAGGATAACAATTAAGGTTAGGCATAAAGCATTTTTTCAATTGTTAATCTCACGCTTTCGCCTAAAGCATTTAGATTATACCCACCTTCAAGCATGAAGACATAAGGAACATCTGCTGACTTTAAAATATTTTCTACTATCTTTCCAATTCCTTCTGTTGATACTTCTAAGTAAGCTAACGGGTCATCTTGATGTAAGTCGTAACCGGCAGAAACAAGAATTATGTCTGGATTAAAAGACTTTACAAGCTCTGGCAGGGTTTGACTGTAAATTTCTATATAGACTTCATCACCCGTACCGGCGGGCAGTGGAACATTATAAGTATATCCGTAGCCTTTCCCAACTCCTTTTTCATTTTTTGAACCGGTTCCCGGGATAAAAGGGATATTCATGGGTTGAAAAGTAAAACACGGTGTCATCATCGTAGAAAGCTTTTTGTGTACCGTTTCCATGGTGAGCATCAAAATCTATTATAAAAACTTTATTAAAGCCCTTTTGCTGTGCATATCTTGCTGTTATAGCAATATTATTAAAGATACAAAATCCCATTGCTTTATCTTTTTCTGCATGATGACCAGGTGGTCTTACAGCACAAAACGCCCTTTCTATCTTTCCGTTAATTATATTATCGATTGCTTCAAGACCTGCTCCTACTGCCATCACAGCAGCTTCATACGAATACTCTCCAACGTGTGTATCCGGGTCTAAATATCCACCACCGGCAGCACAAAAATCCATTATTTCTTGTGGATAGTAAGTATCATGTATCAATGTTATTTCCTTAGCCGATGCTCTTCTTGGCTTTAGATGGATTAATTTATCCTTTATAGGTTCTAAATATTTATTTATGTAAATAAGTCTTTCCGGAGATTCTGGATGACCTATTCCTGTATCATGTTCTAAATATATATCATCGTAAAAATAACCGACTTTCTTCACGATACTACCTCACAAATTGAATAATGATAAAATTATACAATACTTTAGGCATATTTTATTAACTCTTAAAGGAAGATTATTTCAAAAATCAAAATTGTCATTCTGCAGCCGGTGAAGAATCTCATATTTTTTAATTTCTAGCTCAACGTATGAAAAGATATAAATTCATAATGATACTACTTTTATAGTTGATGATGAAAGTTATTCAACTATGCCATTCTGCAATTGCAATTACAGCGAGGAGTTTCCGCCTTTTGCCTCTCACCTATTCATTTCTCACCATCTTTGAAAAAGAAGTTCCCTCGGCTTTGAAGTCTTAGAATGAAGGATAATAGCATTAATACATCGTTCCAAAACCATACGAAAAATCTCAATAATTCTATTTGAAATCTATTATGCTTGTTCCCATTTTTTACCTTAATACATTACCAAAAAGCTTTTTTGGTATTAATCCGATCTTAGATTCTTCAAGCATTTTTAAGTATTTTTCTATGTTTATTGGCTTTGGATTTGTAAGATAGATTTCAAGCGGCATAGCTTTTACAAATTTATCAAGAATATAAATGATATTAACACTTTCACCCGGATTTAGATTAAAGCCTTCTTTTAGCAAAGTTCCGGCTACTTCTGATAAATCTGTCCTTTTCTGATATGAATTTGGATCCTTGGAAACTTTCTTTTTTATTATTAAGTCCTTTAATGAAAAATCTCCTTCCATTAATTTTTGTTTGTGTTTGTCAAATATCTCATCTATATCTTTTATTAAATTTAAGAATTCTGTTTTGTTTTTTGCTTTGCTTAAATGCTCAAAAATTTCTAATTGAAAATTTTTAATAAATTCCGGAACATCCCTTCTTCTTAAATCTATTCCTCTAAATTTAAACTCACCGTTGCTAAACTTTCCAAAATAACGGTTAGAAACACCAACGGAATCGGATTTTGAAGGCAAAAAAACTATCCAATCATAAACACCTTCCAGTAAAATCTTAAATGGTATTCCGTCAGGATTCACCGGAATAAATTTTTCGTTGATTCTTTTATTCAAATATTCTTCCATCTTTTTATAATCATCTATCGTATAATCATGTTTGTAAACCCAGATAGAATCGGTAAGAATATGAATTACTCTAAAGCCTTTTGCTTCTAAAATCTCTTTTACAAAAGTAATAAGCTGTCTTCCGATTGATGTTGTTGCTTCGTGTGA